>JAJYZE010000052.1 GCA_021800195.1 Acidobacteriota bacterium | reverse complement strand
CAGAAGCCAAGCCGCCCCTCATCGATGAGCTGGCCGCCATCGTCACGGTCACCGACGATGGCGGCTCCTCCGGGCGTCTGCGCGAGGAGCTCAACATGCTTCCTCCCGGAGACATTCGCAACTGCCTGGTCGCTCTCTCCCCGGATGAAGCCTTGATTTCCCGGCTCTTCCAGTATCGATTTGCCAATGGCGACCTGCAGGGACACAGCTTCGGCAACCTCTTCCTCGCCGCCTTGACCGGCATCACCGGGGACTTTGGCCAGGCCGTTCAGACCAGTTCGCAGATTCTGGCCAGCCGGGGCCGCATCTACCCCTGCACCATGGCCAACGCGACCATCTCCGCGCGCATGGATGACGGCTCCACCGTCCATGGCGAGACGAATATTACTGCCTCCCAACGCTCCATTACGGAGCTCATGCTCTCTCCCACAGATGCTCAAGCTCTCCCGGAGGCGCTGGATGCCATCGCCTCCGCCGACCTGATCACCATCGGCCCCGGTTCGCTCTACACCTCCCTGATCACCAACCTTCTGGTCCGCGACGTGCCTCAAGCCATTGCCCGTAGCCGCGCTACGCGAGTCTTCATCTGCAACCTGATGACCCAGGCTAATGAGAGCCTTGGACTCACCGCCTCCCAGCACATCGAGAAGATCCTGGACCACGCAGGCAGCCAGATCTTCGACTATGCTCTGATCAACACCGGTCAGGTGGACGCCAAAACGCTGGACCACTACGCTCGCTCCGGCCAGTCTCCCATTGAAGCCGACCTGAACAGAGTTCGTGCTCTCGGTGTTACGCCGATCACCGGAAACTTCCTTCATCCGGGTGAGGTTCTGCGCCATTGTCATGAAGTTGTTGCGGAAACCGTCTTGCAACTGGCCCTGGAGACCTCCACCGTATAAGATCCCTGCAGTTGTTCTGAACACGACCCTCCTCTGTTCATTTCCAGAGAAGCACCATGCCCAGCCCCGTCTCTTCTCCGCTCGCTACGTTCGGCCGCGTCCTCTATGCCCTGTCCCTACTGGGCTTCGGCCTGCAATACGCCATCTACGGCCAGCTCCGGGGCAGTCTTCCGCTGTGCCCGGCGGGGCTGCCGCACCATCACGTTCTAGCCTACGCCCTGGCTGCCGTGCTCATCAGCTCCAGCCTTTTGCTGCTCTTCTCCTGGCGCACCCTCACCGTCAGCCTGCTTCTTGCTCTTCTGCTGCTGGCTTGCTCGGCGCTCCGTCTGTGGCCGCTACACGGCAACCTTAACGACGCCCTGCTCTCTACCTTCAAGGACGCCAACGCCCGCACGCTCTTCCTGCAGTGCCTCTGCTTTGCCGCTGCGGCTATCATCCTGCATGGCCTTGCCGCAGGGGCCAAAGGCAACTACACCCTGATGCCCGGTCGCATCCTCTTCGCCTTCGCCATGGTCCTCTTCGGATTGCAACACTTTCTGGACGTGCGCTACCTGGCCACACTGGTTCCACACTGGATTCACGGCCACCATCTCTGGGTGATCGTTACCGGCTTCGCGCTGATCGCCTGCGGGCTCGCCATCGCCACCACGATTGAAGACACGTACGCCTCCTACGCTCTCTTCCTGCTCTTTGCAGGATGGCTCGTCCTGCTCCACGCGCCACGCATCCTGCAACATCCGCGCAGCGGATGGGAGTGGTCCAGCGGCCTGGTGACCCTCGGCCTCAGCGGCGCCTCTTTGCTGCTGGCTGCCGCCTCCGGCGGTGGCGGCAAGCCGGCCAGGCGGAAAGAACGCCCATGGCGGCCGTAAAGCGTTTTCAGTGCAGGTGTAACGCGACGCCTCGATCTCCATGGGCGTTTTCCCCAATGAAAACGCCACTGCACGCCCTCTCCGGTGTACCCATCAACACTGAAAATGCTATAGCACTCTGCCCGCGGCGGCGCACAGGAGGCCTTGGCCCGCGCACAGGCTGCGCCCATGCAGGACGCCCCTCGAAGACCGGCTCAGGAACATCGATTCAAGGAACTCCTAGCCGCCGATCGCCACCAGCCCGGACTCCTCGGCCACGGTCCTCTTCAACTGCCCACAGGCCGCGTAAATATCCCGGCCTCGCGGCCGCCGGATGTACGTCGCCACTCCCCCGTCGATCAACGTCTTCTGGAAGACCCCCACGTCCTCCGGCTCGGGCTGACGGTACCCCATCCCCGGTCCCGGATTCCACACAATCAGGTTCACCTTGGCTCGCATCCCCTTCAGCAGGCGCAGCACCTCCTGCGCATGCTGCGGCTGGTCGTTGATTCCACCCAGCAGAACGTACTCGAACGTCACCCACTCCCTGGTTCGCAGCGGAATCTTTCTCACCGCCTCCAGCAGTTGCGCAATCTTCCACTTGTTGGTGATGGGCATAATCTCCGAGCGCACCTGGTCATTGCTCGCATTCAGGCTGAGAGCCAGCTTGGGCCGCAGCGTTTCGCGAGCGAAGGCCTCGATCCCCGGCAAAACTCCGCTGGTGGAGACCGTCATCCGCGATTCGGGAACTCCAACTCCCTCCACCAGCAAGCGGACTGCCTTCATAAATTCGCTATAGTTCAAAAACGGCTCACCCATGCCCATAAAGACCAGGTTGATGCGGTCCTTGCCCACCTGAATTCGCTGCCGGTTGAGCACCGCCGCAACCTGCCCGGCGATCTCCCCGGCGGTCAGGTTGCGCCGAATCCCCAGCCTGGCGGTGAGGCAGAACTGACAGTGCACCGCGCATCCCACCTGGCTGGAGATGCAAATGGTCGCCCGGCGGAAGCCATTCTCCGCCAGCGTTCCGAAGTTTGACCGGTCGCGCCCGTTCGCCCTCCGCTCCCAGAAGGAACGCTTCAGGCCCGAAACAGCTTCCACAGCCGTCTCCACGTCGCCTGCCTCCTCTTCGGCCGCCTCGCTTCCGTCGCCGCGCTCCCCGCCGTCCCCATCCGGCATCCACACGGTCTCAACCGTCTCACCGTCCGCCATCCGCACCAGATACCGCTCCGTGCCATCCACGCTCACCGCGGTCTGCGCCATCATCGGCAGCCCCACATCCCACCCGGCCGTACTCAACTGCTGGCGCAAAGACTCCGGCAGTGTGGTCACCGCATCTAGCGAGGTCAGACGCTGCCGGTAAATCGCCTCAAAGAGCTGCCGCGCTCGATACGGCTTCTGCCCCAGCGCTCCCATGAGCCCGGTCAACTCGGTCAGGTCCATGCCAAAGAGGGCGCGCGTCTCCATCCCTTCAGTTTACTTCCCCTACAATCGCTCCATGCCCCAGCCCGGCACCTCTACCCGAACCAGCGCAGAACTTCAAACTGTTCTCGAGGAACTCATCGGCCGCGAGCCTATCTTCCATCGCCCGGACCGCCCCACCACCATGGCGCCAAGCTACTGGGAGGTGGGCGCCTCCGGCCGCCGCTACAGCCGCGAGTTCATTCTTCAGCACCTGGCAGCGTCTCCTCCCGCAGACGCCGTTCAGGCCGGCTGGCAGACCTCAGGCCACGCTGTCCTTCGCCTGAGCGCCGACACGTACCTCTTCACCTACACCCTTCGTCAATCCGAGCGCCTGACCCGCCGCGCAACGATCTGGCGACAAACCTTATCTGGATGGCAAGTTCTGTTTCACCAGGGCACGATCGTCAGCGCCGACGAGGATGATGTGGCGCCTGCGCAATCATGAAACAATAGGCGGGATGCCCATCTCCGTTCCCGTCGCCGAGAATGCGACCGTCTCCGCCTCCGCTCCCCACCTGCGTGACATCCGCACCACAACCCTTCCCAACGGCCTTCTGGTCATCACGGAGCGCATGCCCCACCTCCGCTCCATCGCTATGGGTGCCTGGATCGACTCCGGCTCTCGCGACGAGTCTCTGGAGGTGAACGGAATCTCTCACTTCATCGAGCACATGGTCTTCAAAGGAACCACCACGCGCTCCGCCCAGCAGTTTGCCCGCGAGGTGGACTCCATCGGCGGCAATCTGGACGCCTTCACCGGCAAGGAGACGATCTGCTTCAGTATCAAGGTCCTGGACCAGAACGTGGCGGCTGCGCTGGATCTGATTGCAGACCTGGTCCTCCACCCCACCTTTACCCCGGAAGACATCGCCCGCGAGCAGGGAGTCATTCTGGAAGAGATCAGGATGGATGAGGACAATCCTGATTACCTGGTCCACGAACTCTTTACTCGCAACTTCTGGCCCAAAGACGCTCTGGGCCGGCCCATCCTGGGAACGGCTTCCTCCGTCTCCAGCTTCACGCAGCCGATCGTGCGCTGCGAGTACTCGCGTCGCTTCACCCCGGCAAACATGATCTTCTCGGCCGCCGGAAATCTGCAGCACGAAGCGTTCGTGGCCCAGGTCGCAGCATCTTTCGCCTCCCTCGCCCCAGGGGGTGCCGAGAAGATGGCCCGCTCCCACAGCCCAAGCCCCTCGCCGCACATCACGCTGCGGAGAAAGAGATCCCTGGAGCAGGTTCAGCTCTGCCTGGCGGTTGCCGCGCCCCCGGTGGCCTCGCCGCTGCGCTACACGGCTTATCTGCTGAACTCGATTCTGGGCGGCGGTATGAGCTCGCGGCTCTTCCAGTCCATTCGCGAAGAACGCGGCCTGGCTTATAGCATCTTCTCCGAACTCAATCCCTTCCGCGATACGGGCTCGCTGGCCGTCTATGCCGGCTGTTCGCCGGCAAATACGCGCCAGGTACTGGACCTCACGCTCGCCGATCTGACCCGCATCAAGAAACACGCCGTAGCCGGCGAAGAGTTGCAGCGCGCCAAGTCGCAGTTCAAAGGCAACATGGTCCTCGGCCTGGAGACCTCCGGCTCGCGCATGTCTTCCCTGGCGCGCCAGCAGATGTACTGGGGCCGGTTCTTTTCCCTCGATGAGATCACCGCCGCCATCGACGCGGTAACCGCGGAGGATATTCAGGCCCTGGCCAATCAGCTCTTTCAGCCCCAGCATCTGGCCCTGACTCTGCTTGGGAATCTCGGCTCACTCAAGCTGAACCGGACCGACCTTGGCTGCTAGCGAACAGTGTTCGGCCTTCCAACTCTATCTCCCCGCGCCCACCAGGAAGAGCTCTGCACGGCTCCGGCGGCCCAGAAGGCAGCGGCAAGCGCGGGGACGAGGCGAGCCGGACCTTTTACTCCATCCAGCCGAAGTCGGCCCCGACGGGAGATGCTGCCATCCCAACGCCGGAAGCGTCTATACTCTGAAACTGGAAGATCTGAGCGCACCTGCGGCTCTTCGAGGCATTCATGAACACTTCTACCCATCGTCACGAGTCCGGCTTCACGCTGGTTGAGCTGCTGATCGTCATGTCGGTGATTCTGATCCTGCTGACACTGGCCATCCCCGCCATGCAGTCGGTCATTCGCCGCGGCAATGAGACCTCGGCGATCACCAGTCTGCGCATGCTCAATGAGATGGAAGGCCAATACAACTCCACCTATCCGCAGCACGGCTTTGCCTGTTCACTGACCGCTCTGGGAGGCAAAATCGGCTCCGGGCCACCCACCGCCGAGTCCGCGCAACTGATCCCTGACGACCTTGCCAGCGGGCATAAGGCAGGCTATACCTTCACCATTAGCAACTGCGCCAAGACCACCATCAACAATGTGGATCAGTACAACAGCTACCAGATCACGGCCGTGCCCAACTCAGTAGGCCATAGCGGCAACCGCGGCTTCTGCACCGACGAGAACGGCGAGATTCGCTACGATCCCAAGGGTGGAACCAACTGCACAGAGCTGCTGCAATAAAACCGCTGCCGATACCCCGCACCTGAGGCCGTCGAATGGCGGCCTCAGGTCTTTGCTCTGACAACTCGGCCTGCGCCGTCCGCTCACCGACGAGGCTTGAGCGGGTTTGGCAGCCTTAGCCGAAAAGGGCTCGGAGAGGTGTCGACGACGGAGATCCCCAGAGATCGGCAGCGGAGACAGCGGCAGCTCAAAATCGCTGCCAAAGGAATCGACAACTCAGAAGTCGGTAACCCAAGGCGATCTCGCTGCGTCCCACCATCGTGCCGCTCTTCGTCCTCCGTCTACCCCTTCCTTTGACCTGTTGACCGCTTCCAGATGATCTAATAAGGAGATTGAACCTCCGGTCTGCCCCTTGGAGGGCAGCGGCATATCCGGCGCACGCTCAACCCTCAGGAGAGGAAGTACATGACTGACCGCATCGCTCCGCTGGCCTCCCGCCCAGCATGGAAGGCACTTCAGCAGCACGCCGACACCCTCCGTCCCCAGCATCTGCGCGACATCTTCCAGGCTGACCCCTCGCGCGGCAGCCGCTTCACGGCCCAGGCCTGCGGCCTCTTTCTGGACTACTCCAAGAACCGCATCACCGACGAAACCTTGAAGCTGCTGATCGAACTGGCCCATCAGTCCGGCCTGCGCGAGCGCGCCGAGGCCATGTTTACGGGGAAAAAGATCAACACCACGGAGAATCGCGCCGTGCTCCATGTGGCCCTGCGCGCGCCACGATCGGAGTCCATCCTGGTGGACGGCGAGGATGTTGTTCCTGGCGTTCACCAGGTTCTGGACAAGATGGCCGCCTTCGCGGAGCAGATTCGCTCCGGCGCGTGGCTTGGATACACCGGGAAGCCGATCCGGAATATCGTCAACATCGGCATCGGCGGCTCTGACCTGGGCCCGGTGATGGCCTACGAGGCTCTGCGTCATTACTCCCGGCGCGATCTCAACTTCCGCTTCGTCTCCAACGTCGATGGCACGGACTTTGCCGAGGCCGTGCGCGACTTCCATCCGGAAGAGACCCTCTTCCTGGTGGCCTCCAAGACCTTCACCACGCTTGAAACCATGACCAACGCCCACTCTGCCCGGGCCTGGACACTGGGCCGGCTCAAACAGACCGAGGCAATCGCCCGCCACTTCGCGGCCATCTCCACCAACGCCGAAGCCGTGACTAAGTTCGGGATCGACACCGCCAACATGTTTGGCTTCTGGGACTGGGTCGGCGGACGCTACTCCATGGATTCAGCCATCGGCCTTTCGACCATGATCGCCATTGGGCCGGAGAACTTCCGCTCCTTGCTGGAGGGCTTCCACGCCATGGATGTTCACTTCCGGACCGCGCCCCTGGAGAAGAACCTCCCTGCGCTGCTCGGGCTGCTCACCGTCTGGTACACGAACTTCTTCCATGCCCAGACCGTGGCCATCCTGCCCTATGAGCAGTATCTCAAGCGCTTCCCCGCCTACCTGCAGCAACTGACCATGGAGTCCAACGGCAAGCACGTCACCCTGGATGGTACTGAGGTACAGGCCGATACCGGTCCCATCTACTGGGGCGAACCCGGCACCAACGGCCAGCACTCCTTCTACCAGCTCATTCATCAGGGTACCCGGCTGATTCCTTGCGACTTCATCGGCTTTTACAAGAGCATCAACCCACTGGGCCGGCATCACGACATGCTGATGGCCAACGTCTTCGCCCAGGCCGAGGCGCTGGCCTTCGGCAAGACGGCCGCGGAGGTTCGCGCCGAAGGCGTCCCCGAGCCGCTGGTTCCCCATAAGGTCTTCGCCGGAAACCGCCCCTCGAACATCCTTCTGGCGGAACGCCTCACCCCCTACACGCTGGGTACGCTGGTGGCTCTTTACGAACACTCCGTCTTCACCCAGGGAGCGATCTGGTCGATCGACTCCTTTGACCAGTGGGGCGTCGAACTCGGCAAGGTCCTGGCCCAACGAATTCTGGGTGAGATCGAATCTCCCTCCGAGCCGTCTTTGGCGCACGATACCTCCACTTCCAATCTGGTCCGGCTTTATCGAAGCCAAAGGTAGGTGGACGTTCCTCGACGGCAACCGGTTTGAGACGATTACCAGCATCTTTTGCGGCTGGACTCTCGAATATCGACCAATCATGTCCGGCAAATAATTGCATCGAAATGGTTGTGCGTTTATCGTAGAAATGGAGCGGCCATCGCTTGGAATCCTTGAATGCCAGGCGATGGCCCTGCCTGGAGCCTTTCGATGACGCCTCGATTGTCAATCGCCGCAGCGACCTCTTCGCCGACGGCTCCCGCCAAAGCCAAGATCCTCCCCGGCGTCGCCCTGGATTCCTACACTGGAGACCCGAACTTCATGGCCTCGCTGGCCCGAGGCCTTGTGGTGATTGAAGCCTTCACGCCCCAGTCGCCGCAGATGACCATCTCGCAGCTCTCCCAGCGCACAGGCCTCTCCCGAGCGGCTGTGCGCCGCTGCCTTTATACCCTGGTCAAGCTGGGCTTTGCCGGGGCCGATGAGTCCCAGCGTTACTCTTTGCGCCCCAAGATGCTCTCCCTGGCCAACACCTACACCGCGTCCAGCACCTTGGCCAACGCCGCCCAACCGATCCTGGAACGGATGTCCAACACCTACCATGAGAGCTTCTCGGTCGCCACGCTGGACGGCGACCAGATTGTTTACATCGCGCGCAGCAGCGTCACGCGCGTGATGTCCGTGGATCTGCACATCGGTTCTCGCCTGCCTGCCTTCTGCACCAGCATGGGGCGCGTCCTGCTCGCCTACCTCCCCCAGGATCAGCTCGAGGCCACACTCTCGCATCTGGTGCTCACCCAGTACACGCCACGCACCATCAGCTCCATCGACAAACTGCGTCTGGCGCTGCGCAACGTCCGGCGCAACGGCTATGCCCTGGTGGACCAGGAGTATGAGATCGGCCTCCGCTCCATCGCTGTACCCATCTACGCGGGCAACGGCCGCGTGGTCGCCGTGGTGAACCTGAGTGGCCATGCCCCGCGCATCCCCATGTTGGAGATGCAGACCCGCTTCCTGCCTCCGCTGCGTGCGGCTGCCGCCGAACTCAGCGTCTTCCTGCGCTGAAGATCTTCCCTGCCGGCCTGGCCCAGCGCCCGACCCGGGATGGGCGTAGCGCCGCTCGCCAGCGGCGAAGTCTTGCCAAGAGCTCCTCTTGCTCAACCCTCATCACCATTACAAATCTCTTACACGCGCCGGCCCGGCACCCGAGTATCGTCTTCAATAAGGACTCGGAGAGTCCAGACTTCCTGCCAAGGACAATGATGCCAGCGATGAATTCAACCCTACTCGACGTTGAAACCGGAGCGGCTACCCCTGCCGGCGCTCTGCTTGCCGTTCAAGAGATCCAGATCAAAATCAAGCAGGATCTCCGCATGGGCCGCCAGTATCAGCAGGGCCGGATCAACTGGATCACGGCCGTTGCCATGGGCCTTTTCCACCTCGGCGCGCTGGCCGCCCTGTTCTTCTTCTCCTGGAAGAATCTGGCTGCCTTTTGCATCATGTACTTCTTTGCCATCAATGTGGGAATCGGCATGGCCTACCACCGTCTGCTGACGCACCGCGGCTACAAGACGCCGGCATGGCTGGAGTACCTGATCACCGCCTGCGGCTGTCTTGCCCTGGAAGGCGGTCCCATCTTCTGGGTGGCCACTCATCGAGTCCATCATCAGAACTCTGACCAGGAGGGCGACCCTCACACCCCCCATGAGGGCACCTGGTGGGCACACGCCGGCTGGATCCTCTCCGGCCGGGCGCTGCACTCGGAGACGGCTCTGCTGGGCCGCTACGCTCCAGACCTGACCCGCGACCGCGTCCACGTCTGGCTCTCCAAGTATCACTACGTCCCCTTGATCGTCACCGGGCTGGCCCAACTCGCCCTTGGCGCAGCGCTCGCCCCCGGCCATCGCATCGCCGGCGCCATCGGCATGGTGCTGTGGGGAACCTTCCTTCGCGTTACGATTGGCCTCCACGCCACATGGCTGGTCAACTCCGCAACGCACATGTGGGGCAAACGCCGCTTTGAAACCAAGGACGACTCACGCAACAACTGGTGGGTGGCCCTGCTCACCGGCGGCGAAGGTTGGCATAACAACCACCACGCCCACCCCGTGAGCGCCCGTCACGGCCTCACCTGGTACGAGTTCGATATCAACTACTATGGCATCTGGCTGCTCTCCAAAGTCGGCCTCGCCCGGAAGGTCCAGATCGCCAAGTTCGACCCCGCTGATCCCAGGCCCGCCGGGGTGTAGAACACCCCCATCATCCGGAACAGCATCATCAGAGATTGCAACCAGGCCACCCGGCAGCGCCGGGCGGGCCGGGTTGCTCTATGCTCGTTAATGCATGAACCTTAACCGACGCCGCGGAGCCAAAGCGTTTTTCATCGCGCTGGGTGTGTGCCTCACCGCCGTGGCCATCATCCTCAACATCACCTGGATTCATCACAACAGCCGCCGCATCGCCATCGACTTTCTGGGCGTCGTTCTTTTCCTCATCCTGATCGCCGGCCTGGTGCTGAACACCGTCTTTCTGGTCCGCGAGGTGCGCCGCAACGAGCGTCAGGACTCTTTTCTCAAGGCCGTCACCCACGAGCTCAAAACTCCTCTCGCCAGCATCCGTCTCTACCTGGACACCCTGGAGCGTCATCCCGGCGACGAACAGCAACGGCGGCGGTTTTACGCCATCATGCGGGAGGATAGCGACCGTCTGCTCGCCACCGTGGAGAGCGTCCTGAAGGCCGGAGAACTAGGTCAGCGCCATCGTATCCAGCAGCGCACCCGGGTTGAACTCTATCCTCTGGTTGCCGAATGCATCTCCACCGTCCTGATTCGCCACCACCTGCCGCCGGACAGCATCATCCTCCAGGAGATTCCGGGAAGTGTCCGGCTCTTCGTCCTGGCCAACATCGATGATCTTCGCACGGCCATCCTCAACCTGCTGGACAATGCCGTGAAATACTCTCCTCAGGGCGTCTGCGTCCACTGCAAACTGGCCATCGAACGTTATACCTGGGTGGTTCTCTCCATCTCCGACAACGGCCTTGGGCTTCTTCCC
Source organism: Acidobacteriota bacterium (assembly GCA_021800195.1). Classification (GTDB taxonomy): domain Bacteria; phylum Acidobacteriota; class Terriglobia; order Terriglobales; family Acidobacteriaceae; genus Granulicella. The sequence continues at coordinate 2,635 of JAJYZE010000052.1, read as the reverse complement.
CGCGAGATAACGCGCATCTTCAAACGTTTCTACCGCGCCCCTTCCAACGATCAGGTTAAGATCAAAGGAACCGGTCTTGGTCTCTTCCTGGTCCGCACCATCGCCCGACAGCACGGTGGCAGCGTCCGCGCCATCAGCCAGGGACAGGGCAAGGGAAGCACGTTCCAGCTCAAACTTCCGCTCTCCATCGGCAACCCGCACTCCGACACACCATGAACCTTACAAATATTCTTCTGCTATGGAAGTTCTTTGCTCTCGCCTTCAGCGCGCTTCTTCCGCTGGTCAATCCCCTGGGCTCGGCGCTGCTCATCGTCGGCTTTGTGGGCTCCGTGCCCATCCACCTTTATCAATCCCTGGCTCGGCGTATCGCCATCTATGTTCTCTTCTTCTTCGGCATCATTGAGGTCATCGGCTCGGCCATCCTCAACTTCTTCGGCGTCTCTCTGCCCATCATGCAGGTCTCCGGCGGACTGGTCATCGCGGCCATGGGCTGGGGGTTGCTCAATCAGAAGAGCACCACCTCCAGCACCGACGACAAAAAGTCTCAGGTTGAACCGGAAGACACCAACGCCATCTCCTCCTCTCTTTCTGAAAGGTCCTTCTACCCTTTTACCTTTCCGCTGACCGTCGGTCCGGGTTGCCTGGTCGTCACCCTCACGCTGAGCGCCAAGGCCACTCAAGGCAACCTCCCCAACACAATGTTCGCGCATGGCGGCATCTTCCTGGCCAGCATCGCCATGAGCGCCATCATTTACATCACTTACGCCAACGCTCCTCGCATCACCAAGGCCATCTCGCCTTCCACGGCGCATGGCGTCCTGCGGGTCATTGCCTTCTTCCTGTTCTGCATCGGCGTACAGATCACCTGGACCGGCCTGAGCGAGTTGCTGACACACTTTCTTCACCACTAGGAATTCTCGTGAAAAGCAACAGTCTGGGTGGAAAGCCATCCGATCCACCGCCTGCCTCTGCCGCCGCTCCACCATGTGCCGCGTCTCGTCCACTGCTTCGGCGCTCCTTTCAACCAACCCGTCGTTCGGACCAATAACCTTCCTGCTCGCATGACCCATCCCGGCCTCCTGATCGCTGTCATTGAAGACGAAGAGCACCTCGCCCAGGGCCTGCTCTTCAACCTGCAAGCTGAAGGTTACCGCACCCACCATGAGGCCGACGGCGGGGCTGCGCTGCGCTGGCTGCTGCAGGCCACCAGCGCCGCATCCGGAGATCAGCCTGCCGCCATTCTGCTGGACGTCATGCTGCCCGGGCGCGACGGCTTCTCCATCGTGAGTGCGCTTCGCCAGTCTGGCTGCTACACCCCGGTTCTGATTCTGACGGCGCGAGGCCGCAGCGAAGATATCGTCGCCGGCTTCGCCGCCGGCGCCGACGACTACCTCCCCAAGCCCTTCGACCTGGACGTCCTGATGGCTCGCCTTTCCGCCCTGCTGCGGCGCATGCACTGGCACAAGGCCATTCCTGCAAACGCGCCGGCACCCACGACCGGAACCGAAATCACCCTGGCCGGCCACATCATCAACCTGGACACGCTGGAGATTCGCCCCCTTCATCCCCAGAGCCCTGACGCCAAAACCATCCATCTCACCCTGATGGAGGCCGAACTTCTACGTTATCTGTTGGACCATCCAGGCAAGGTGATCTCCCGCTCCGAACTGCTGGAAAATGTCTGGCACGTCCGCGAAGATACGGACACGCGGGCCATCGACAACTTCATCGTCCGCCTGCGCCGCTACCTGGAACCAAACCCCGCCAAGCCGGTTCACCTGCTCACCATCCGCGCCGTCGGTTATCGCTTTCTTCCCGAGCCTTAAAGGGAACCTCCGCGTGCTTGTCCGGCCCGGCGAAGGCCCGGAGAAGGCCGGGACAAGCCCTTCAAACCTGCGCCGCGCACAGCGGGTCGCGTCTCAGAGTCTCCTCACGCCGCCACCCTGCCCGGCGAGCTTTTGCGCCTCTTTCCTCAGCTCCGCAAAGATTCCCAGCCGCGCCTTTTGCAGAGCTCCGCTCGATCGTTCCGGCTTTTTTGGCCAACCCCGCGGTCAGCCCTGCGCTCTCCAGCTCATCTTGCCCCTCTCCTCTCCATCCGACCCGCCATCGCCTTGAACCCATCGTTCCCCGGCCAAACCGGTGTCGACCGCGCGGAATGATCCAGACGTCCTTCGAAAGCCTGAACAGAACATCCACCGATCGAAGCATATAGAATCTGCCCGCGTCCGCATCCTCGCAGGCGCATCATATTTAATTATGGCGACACTTTCCTTGCACATCGAGAACATGCACTGCGGGTCCTGCATCCGCCACGTCACTCAGGCCCTCAACACCCTTCCCGGCACCCACGCCGAAGAGGTCCGCATCGGCAGCGCACGCATTACCACTAGCGCCGAGCCGGAACAGATTCAACAAGCCTTGAAAGCGGCCGGCTATCCGGCCTTCGTCGATCCGGCCAGTGTATGAGCGAACAATTCCTCAGCATCCAGGGCATGACCTGCGCCTCGTGCCAGATCCATGTACAGAAGGCGCTGCGGGCGGTTCCGGGGGTCCAATCTGCCAGCGTCAACCTGATGGCGCACACGGCCCAGATCTCCGCTGAGACGCCCATCGCAGTCGAGACGCTCATTACTGC
>JAJYZE010000383.1 GCA_021800195.1 Acidobacteriota bacterium | reverse complement strand
CTTGAAGATCTCCAGCGCGTTGGAACTGGTGAGCATCGTATTGTGCTTGATGATGTTGATGTTCTGGTTCAGGCCCTTGAGCATCAACTCGGCGGAGTCCACTTTGAGCCGGCCGACGGTCGCCTGGCAGTGGATCACCTGGCGCTGCAGGTTGCTCTGGTCCACCACGTCGAAGTCCACCAGGCCGATGGTTCCGACGCCGGCAGCGGTCAGGTAGAGGGCCAGAGGAGCGCCCAGACCACCGGTGCCGACGCAGAGAACACGCGCAGCCTTTAATTTCTTCTGGCCTTCCATGCCCACTTCGGGCAGGATGAGGTGGCGAGAGTAACGGGAGATCTCTTCGTTGCTCAGCGAGGGGAGTGTGGGTTGGTCAACAGTAGCTGACATACGCTTGTCCTGAGATAGAGTTCACATCTTGTTAGATGCGCGAGGGTGGAGCACGGACTCGGTCCGCCGGCTTAGCGGCCGTGTCGATGGTGTCTTCCTTGGCGGGGCACCGATGCGTGTCTAGACAAGGCGCAGCCGCCGGCCGAGCGGAGAGCAGCCCGTCTGGAGAGTAGCGATGGAGGTTCGCGAGGCTGTTGCCGTCGTGCCTCCGGCGATGGACGGGACGATGCTGAGTTCGTCGCCGGGCTTCACGGCCGTGGCCTCCCTGGCGGGCAGCCAGCGCACGTCATCCTGATTCAGGTAGACGTTCACAAAAGAGCGCAGTTTGCCTTCGCTGGTGAACAGATGCTGCTGCAGGGCAGGGTACGCGGCTACAAGTCCGGCCAGGCCCTCAGCAACGGTGGCTCCTGGTACGGAGACGGTCTGCTGCTTGTCGGTGTAGGCTCGCAGCGGCGTGGGGATGTGAATGTTCATGGTCGCCTCATGGGGAGAGATGGTCGGTCGTCTCTTTCGTAGCGTACTAGAAGAAGGAGTGGCGCGGGCTCCTGCCTTCATCCTGCGGACAGGGCCGCCGGAGGGTGAGACGCCGGTGGTAGGGTGGCATCGGGATGGATGGTCGCTGAAGCAGGCGTTTTCGGGGAGGTTGGGTGCCCTGTCCTTCACCGTAGCTTTTAAGGGACGCCAAGGATAGGACAGGGGACGCGCATGGCGATGCGGTGCGAGGTGCTGCCCATCTCTCCAAAGCCGAGGCGCTGGTGCAGGCCGAAGACCAGCAGGGCGGCGTGGCAGGCGCTGACCTCGGCCAGGATGCCGTCCACCTCGCGACCTTCAATCAGCGCGGCGTCGGCGGTGACGCCAGCGTCGGCGGCGTGTTGCAAGGCCAGTTTGAGGGCCTGTTGAAACCGCTCGCGCCGTTCGTTGAGAAGCTGCTGGGGAAGGTCGGGATCGACGGCCAGAGTCATATTTACGTAGAGCGGCAGCGGCTCGACCACGGTGATGATGCGCAGGCTGGCGCCCAGGGCGGCGGCCAGGGAGATGGCTGTTGCCAGGGCGTGTTCGGAGGAGCTGGATTCGTCGTAAGCGATTGCGATCCTTTTGTACATGACGTGTCTCCCTAATCCGGGTTGAAGCGAGGTTCAGAGGACGGTAACACGATGGATTGCGGGCGGAAGGCCTTGTCTTCCTCACGGGTCCCGGTCAGCAGGAAGCTATTGGTGACTGTAGCTCGCCCCTGCTCAACGGCGGTGATGACGTAAGCGCAGCCCAGCCAATGAGCCTCCGCGAAGTCCGTCGCGGACCACTGGGCGGGGTGATCGGGGTGGGAGTGGTAGAAGCCGACAATCTCCAGGCCGGCCTTGCGTCCCTCGCGCTGGGCGAAGATCAGCTCCTGGGGCGCGATACTATAGCGGTTATGAGCGCTGTCAGTGCGGGTGTTGCCGGCGCGCACCAGACGGAGGACGGTGATGGAGCCGCCGTCTGCTCTGCCCAGCAGAATGCCGCAGCACTCCTCAGGGTAGGTCTCTTCGCCATGAGTGCGGAGATCGCGATAGAGAAGATGAGAGAGGTTTAGGGTCATGGTTCGGATTCTCCTCCGCGGAGCTTCGAGATTGCGGGCGGAACTGCGCCAGATCCATCTCCAACCGCTGCCGTCGGCAAAGATCTCGGAGTAGGTGCTGCGCGGCTCTCCATTCTACCCCGGCGCTCCCTGCCTTGCGACTCTGGCAACTCGTTGAAAATTGCCCGATTGCGGCGTCTCTTCTGGTGATTGTCACTTCTTCGTGTTCGAATTCTGTCGGAAATGTTGTTCTGGGCAGCGTGTACAGATGCTTGGGAGCCTCATGGGGCCATCCCCGAGGCCCGAACCGTTGCTCAGGCGCGCTGCGCCCTGAGAGTTGCAGGCGGTTGAATCGTCAGTCTCGGCAACCGGATCAGGTTATGCGCAGCGCAGCCAAGGACGAACAGCCAATCCACTTTCTCCAGTCCTCGCAACTTGACCCGGCGCAACGGCCCGGTCTGCTTGCGCCATCCGAAGCTCTTCTCCACGAGCCGGCATCGAATCAGACTCACGGCATAGCCGGAGTGGCGCGTGCTCCTGCTGCCCAGATGGCTGCGCCGTCCCTATATTGTTCCGGGCATATGTGGCGTCACGTTCAGGTCCCGCGCCGCGCCGCCAAAATTCTTCGTGTCGCAGGTCTTGTCCGCGCTCACGGTGATGCGCCGCGAGCGGTTCTTGTAGAATACCGCATGATTCCACAAAGCATCGTCGATGCCCAAGCTCACGAACCAGCGGAACAGGAGGTTGAAGTCGATCTGGTCGACCAGCAGTCGCCCCGAGCGCATCGCGTAGAACACCGGCAGCAGCAGCGCCCGCGGAATGTACTC
>JAJYZE010000051.1 GCA_021800195.1 Acidobacteriota bacterium | reverse complement strand
CAAGTTCTGCGGCAGAGTATCCGGCAGAGCGCAGATTATTGGCCAGCGTCTTCCGCTTTTGTGCAAAGCTGAGGCGCAAGAAGGTGTTGAATCCTTCAAAAGAGACTCCGAGTTCGGCAAATCGCGGGGCAAAATCCAGCCGAAGCACGGTCGAGTAGACATCCGGCGGAGGTTTGAAGGCCGCAGGGGGCAGAATAAACAAGTGGTTGACTGCCGCATGAAGCTGTGTCAGCGCAGAGAGCGCACCGTAATCCCTGGCTCCGGGACAGGCGGCGATGCGGTCGGCGACCTCGCGCTGCACCATCAAGACGGCACGCGAGATCGTGCTTTGACGAGCGGCGGCAAACAGAAGCAGCAAGATCTCCGAGGTGATGTAATAGGGCAGGTTGCCGACGACATCCAGAGACTGGGAATCTCCCAGCATGGCGTGAAGATCTGAGGTGAGAATGTCCGCGTGGTGAATGATGACATGGGTCTGGTGGCGAAAGCGAAGCTGCAACTCTCGCGCCAGGTCTGAGTCGAACTCGACGCAGTGCAGGTTCTTACAGCGTTCGGCGAGCAACTCGGTGATGGCTCCATGCCCCGGGCCGATCTCCACTACGGTTCGGCGGCTGAGATCTCCGAGGGAGTTTGCCAAGCGCAGGCAGGCGTTCTGGTCCACCAGAAAATTCTGTCCGAGCTTGGGCTTTCGCTTGGCCGACAATGTCCGAAACCCTCTACTTCCTCGCCCTACGAGTCTTCTACGGAGTCCCCGTCTGATTTTAAGGCCGTCGTTCTGCGCTGAAGCAGGAAGTGCAGAGGAACTCCGCAGAGAACGAACAGCATACCGGCGAGAGAGGCTCGGGGCTGATTCAGGAAGCTGAAGGCCAACAGCACCGCAGCGGCCAGGAGGAAGAGTGCGGGAACCACAGGATAGCCCGTGACGCGATAGGGCCGGGCCGCCCCTGGCTCACGCACACGAAATACGAAGACGGTGGCAGCGGTCAAGGAGTAGAACAGCCATTCGGCGATGATGGTCAATGAAAAAAGCGTCTGATATCTTCCGATGGCCAGTAGAAGAAGGGTGCTCAGGATGGACTGCAGCAGCAAGCTGGCCCAGGGCGTATGAAAGCGAGGGTGGATGGCCCCCAGTACGGAAGGAAACAGATGGTCCCGAGCGGCGGCGAACGGAACGCGCGCTCCGGCGAGCGAACTGCCCACCAGCGCGGCCCCGATGCTAACCGCCATTCCCGCAGCCACCAGGCCGGCGCCCAGGCTGCCCGCTACGCGTTGCAGGGCATCGGTCGCCGGCCGCTGCGAGATAGCGATGGTCTGGGCGGGAAGAACATCCTGAATCGCCGCATTGATCAGCATGTATAGGCTGCCCACAATGAGGACTCCGCCAATCAAAGCCAGGGGCATGGATCGTTGGGGTTGTTTCACCTCTCCGGCCAACTGGGAAACATCCGACCAGCCATCGAAAGCCCACAGTGCGGCGATGAGGGCGACCATGAACCCGGTGAACCCTCCCTGCGCGTGGTGATAGACGAAGTGGGAGTGGCTCCAGGCAGAATGCCTCATGCCGGCAAAGCAGATCCATGCGATCACCATGATCATGGCGATCTTTAGCCAGGTCAGCAGAGTTTGCACAAGTGCCGAGTCCCGAGTGCTGACGATATTCAGCACGGTAATCAGCCAGATGACCAGGATCGCCAGAATCTGGCCCCAGTCCAGGCCGGCTACGGTCCGATCGTCCAGGAAGGTGAAGAGAGGGAAGGCTCCGAGGACGCGCATCAGGCCTGCGGCGATCGTGGCGATCGAAGCGGGCCGAGCGATTGTGGTCCAGGTCCATGTGTAAAGGAAGGCCGTCAGCGGACCATAAGCGTCATGCAGAAAGGCGTACTCTCCACCTACCCGGGGCCGCAGCGCGGCGATCTCGTCGTAGGTCATGGCGCCAAAGAGCGAAAGCAGGCCGGCGAGGATCCACACGCCATAGACCATTCTTGAACTGCCGACCGCGGCCATGATTTCGTGTGGAACCAGAAAGATACCGGTACCTATGATGATGCCCACCACGATGGAAAGCGCGTGGGTTGAGGTTAGAACACGCGGCAACTCCTGCTGCGTTGAACTCGGAGCTTTTCGCGGAGCCATTGTTGGGAGGGTATCAAAGCCGCCGGCAAGCCTGCCCAAGGCTAGAAAGAATACCTCTCAACGGACCAGTGGAATGGCGCTGAAGCTCGCCTTCCGCGCCGCAGGTAGATGGTCCTTTGGCGCTCGAAGGGCATCGAGGGTCTGTTGAGCAAACCAACTCTCGCGGCTACGCCAAAGACCGGCCACCAGAGCCGTTCGGAAACCCCGTTCCAGCAGAAGCAGAAGCGCCAAAACACAGATCATCCAGAAGGCCGGCTCAAAGGAGTTCCATGGAGAGAAATCCGTCGACGCCGATGAACGGAGAGCAGACGAGAACACGGAACATGGCCAGGGCCTGGGCGGGTAGGCGACCGCCCATCGCCCAGGCGAGGATGCAGGTAAGAATGACGGTCCCCGCCCCGGCAATCGCGGACAGCACTCGAATCGCGAATACGGAGTCTCCGAAGAGCCACTCGCCCAGCCGAGCCTGCGGGGCTACAATCGGCGCGTGGTCCACATAGCCCAGACAAGGCGGTGCCTCAGGCGTTGGAATAGAACTCGTCCCGGAAGTAGCCATAGCCGAGATGCAGCGTCCAGAACGTGAGAGCAAACTGCAGGAATAACTTGACGCTGGAGAAGAGAGTGGCAAGTCGCAGGGCGGTGCGCAAGTTGGAGCGGATAGGCCGACCTGCGGAGCGTCTTTCATGGGAGCTACTCCGGCCTGCGCCGGCGAGTTCGGGAAAGTTGCCCCGCCCATCCGAAGCAGGACCGCCGCTGCAGAGCGTTCAAGCTGCGGAGACGGGTGGGGGCAGGTTTGACGGCAGAAGGAGGTGGCGCATTGGAGTGAAACGCACCGGAGGCGCGGCAGGCGTGGAACCTATGGAATTTGGGTAGGAACGCCTAATTTCATCGCAGGCGGGTAAAATGCCGTCGAGCGGGGAACCTGGGGTAAAGGGAGCATTGTTGGATGATCGATTTCTCGAGGCTGGAGTTTTCTACCATCAACGAGCTGTTTGAACGCATGAGCCATCGTGGCGCGACCCCGGTGGCGATGTGGAAGAGCGGCTCGGAGTGGAAGGAAGTGACGTCGCAGCAGATGTACGGACGCGTCAGAGGGTTGGTGGCGCTGCTCCAGAGCTGGGGAATCGAGCGCGGAGATCGCTTCGGGCTGGTCAGCGAGAATCGCTGGGAGTGGCCGGTGGTGGACTTTGCGGTGCTGGCCATCGGTGCGGTTGACGTGCCGCTCTACGACACCCTTTTGCCGGAGTCAGGTGGGTTCGATCCTGCGCGATGCCGGGGTGCGGGCGGTTATCGTTTCCAATCGTCTGCAGTACAAGAAACTAGTGGCGGCAGGGGCGATTCCCACCCTGGAGTTTGTTGGTGTGCTGGACGACTGCGAGTTGGACAACGCCGTCAATTTAGCTGAGATCTTCGTGCACGCTTCAGATCTCGAGAGGGCGGATGCAACATTCGATGCGTTACTGCGGCAGACCCGCCCGGAGGATCTGGCAACCATCGTCTACACCTCCGGCACCACTGGCGACCCCAAGGGCGTGAGGCTGACTCATCGCAACCTGACGGCGGATCTGCGTTACTCCACGGAAGGGCTGAGTATGGGAGAGGGGGATCGCACAATCTCATTTTTGCCTCTGAGCCACTCCCTGGCTCGGCATCTTGGCTATGCCATTTACGGCCATGGCGGAAGGATTGCTTACCTGACGAAATTTGATGATTTGAAGGGCGCGATGCAAACCGTGAGGCCGCAGATCTTTCTGGCCGTGCCGCGAGTGTACGAGAAGGTTCGGCAGAGCACGGAGGCCCATGCCAAAGGGATCCGGAAGAGAATCCTGCACTGGGCTCTGCTCCAGGGGCGGAGACATCGCCAGGAGTTGATGGAGGGAAGAACCCCGAGCGCGCCCGGTTGGCGGCTGGCCAACAGGCTGGTCTACAGCAAGCTCAGAGCGGCCTTTGCTGGCCAGGCGAAGCTCTGGGTCTCTGGAGGGGTGCCGCTGGGCATGGATGCGGCCAAGTGGTTTCTGGACATGGGGATCCGAATATTTGAAGGCTATGGTTTGACGGAGACTTCGCCCCTGGTGTCGCGCAACACGTTTGATGCCTACCGGATCGGGACGGTCAGTCCGGTGATTCCGAATCTGGAGCTGCGCGTGGCCGAAGATGGAGAGATTCAGGTGCGAGGAGAGACGGTCTTCGCCGGGTATTGGCTCAAAGAGGACCTAACCAGGGCCGAGTTCACCGAGGATGGATGGTTCAAAACCGGAGACATCGGAGACTACAAGGACGGGTTTATTTCCATCACTGACCGCAAGAAGGAACTGATCAAGACAAGCAGCGGAAAGTACATTGCGCCGCAGCCGATCGAAGGCAAGCTGAAGGCCGATGAACTGGTGGGAAACGCGGCGGTGATTGGAGACGCGCGAAAGTTTGCCGCGGTTCTGATCTCGCCGGACCTGGGGGCGCTGCGGCGATGGGCTGAGGAGCACGGCGTGATGGCGCGCGACGATGAGGAGCTGGTGCGAGACCCAAGGGTAAAGAAGCACTACGAGACGCTCGTAAGGCGCGTCAATGCCCAGTTGCAGGACCATGAGCGCTTGAAGAAGATAGGCGTGCTCGCCGAGGAGTGGAGTATCGAAGGCGGTGAGTTGACGCCCAGTATGAAGCTGATGCGCAGGGTCATCCTGGACCGGTGCAAGGAGAGGATTGAAACGCTCTACGGCGGAGAATAGCGGGATGCCGGCCCGGGGCGCTTGCATCGATGTGAGGCAGAGCGCGTCTAACTCTATGAGTTTGTTGCGTGAGTGGATGGATCGGTGAATTTTCTAAAGCGAGCGGAAAAGAGAGGGCGCAGGTTCTTGAATCCTGTGCCGACCAAGGTCGGCGGGCCCGGTTTGGTGTTCAAGGTGCTGCCTCTGTACATGAAGAACCGGGGGATGGTGGAACCCAGCCGGCCTTTGGGGCCTTTCCGGACTGATCCGGCGATCTTTTCCACCCAGCCGGCCAGCGGATTGCGCGTCACCTGGTTTGGGCACTCGTCCTCTCTCATCGAGATCGATGGGATGTGCGTGCTGGTGGATCCGGTATGGGAGCAGCGAGCCAGCCCAATCCCATTCCTGGGCCCTGAGCGCTTCTTTGCGCCTACGATGCCAATGGAGAGCCTGCCCAGAATCGATGTGGTGCTGATCTCCCACGATCACTATGACCACCTGGGGGCAATGACCGTGATGCGGCTGGCGAGGGCGGAGGCCGCTGCCGGGGCGCATTGGATCACCTCGCTGGGTGTGGCCAAGCGGCTGCGTGGTTTTGGCGTTGCGGCGGAGAAGATTACAGAGTTGAATTGGACCGAGAGTGCGGAGATGAGGCAGTTGAGAATCACCTCCTGGCCGGCACGACACTTTTCCGGTCGGGGGATCTTCGACCGGTTCACCACGCTGTGGGGATCGTTCGTGCTGGAGGGGCCGCGCCACAGGATTTTTTATGGGGCGGACTCAGGCTGGTGGGAGGGATTCGGGGAGATTGCCGGCCACTACAGAAGCCATCCGGACGGGCGTTCTTGCTCCTTTGATCTGATGATGTTGGAGATCGGGGCCTTTCACCCTCTGTGGTCCAGCATTCATCTCGGACCCGACAATGCCGCCAGGGCCTTTCAAGCCATGGAGGCTCCAGACGGATTGCTGATGCCCATTCATTGGGGACTCTTCAACCTGGCCCTGCACCCCTGGAGAGAACCGGTGGAGCGGATCCTGGAACTTGCCGATGAACGGGGAATCAAGCTGTGGCTGCCGGAGCCGGGTGCGCCCACTGAGGTGGTTGCCGGCACGGAGCTTCGCTCCGGCTGGTGGCGTAACGCGGAATAGCCCGCTTTCGCAGCACCGTTGGGACGGTTTTCAGTCTGGTGCAGCAAAGTGAGCCCATGGCTTTCTGTTCCGTGCCGATGAGGCAGCCCCGCGGTTGCGATGAAATGGTCCTTTCCCTCCAGCGCCCTGGTCGCCGAGCTTGTGGGGAGGGATGAAAACGCCCGGAAGATTCGAGACAGCAGAATTCACTGGTTAGCAAACTTTATCGATAGAGAAGATGGATGGTGGTTTGGGTGACTGGGCAGACCACCGGGAGAGCTGCTTTGTCAAAGGATGGCGCGGTAAGAAAGACCTTGGGATTGTTGGAAAATCCGAAGCCCTTCTTGGGGATTCCAAAGATGTTGCGATCCATATGGTGGTCGCCGTTGGTGTCGGCCAGGGCGGCGATAGCGTAGCGTCCGGTTGGGACGTGGAGGGTGATGGTGGCCGAGGCGCCTGAGAAGGGATTTGGGCCGTGGAAGAATGCTTTGTCGTTGTTCTCCGGCCAGCCATCGGCGGAGGTGAACAAGGAGATGCCAGCGTCGCCCTTCTGGCTGCGAAAGCCATCGACGTGGATGATCAGGGTGCAGGGGCCCGAAGGAGCTGCCATTTGTGCAGAATCTCCACCAGGATCTGAGGACCTGGCGTCCATGCGAGAGTGGACCGGGCTAACCGAGGGGGCTGTGTTGGGGCTGAGGTGAGCCAGCGCGGGTTGTCCGCCGCAGAGGATTGTGGCGGCCAGGAGTGCGGTAAGGGATCTGAACGAGAGCTTCATGCGTGTCTCCAGTGCAGGGAAGCGTGCGGCGGCGATTCATTTGCTGTGGCCGCACGCGGACGTCGACAGGGCTTACTCCTCGCCAGTTCTGAGAATGTTGCGCCCGAAATGGAACACCGGCCCGACGGAATAGCGGTAGCTCCAACCGCCGCTGCCCAGGATGGCGTTGAAAGGGTGATTCCACACCGCATCCAGTTGTGCGCGGGCGCCGATGTGCGGAGTGAGAACGAGCTCCGCGCCGCCGCCTAAACCGTAGGCTCCGGTCCAATCGGAGATGGTTCCCTGCGGCGAAATATAGTTTCCGGCTTCCAACGCTCCGACGACGATCGGATCATCCGTTCCGGCGCGCGGATGGGCGGTTGCGGCGAGACGGAAAGCGGCAAGGCTGGGGTGGATGAACAGCGTGACCTTGGAGAAGTGACGGTAGTTGAAGGTTGGCCCCATCGTAAAGGTCTGCGTGGTTGCAGAGATGGGTACATCCACATTGTAGGTAAGCGGCAGGACTCCCTGGGCGTACAACTCTTCAATCCCGGCCAGCACTTCCGAACTGGCCATGCTCGGAATCAGGCTGGTATTGCCAGTCTGGACGCTGTAGTCAAAGCCGGCCCCAAGCCAGGACTTCAGGTCTTCTCCTGCCTGGAGATGAAAACCGTATTGCTGAATATCATTCAGTCCCGGGGTGTAAAGATCCGAGAATCCTGTGTAAACCCCATAGCGGCCAACGTAGCTCTGCTGAGCAGAGGCTGAGCGAAGAGTGCTCAGCGAGAGAACCAACGTCATCAGGAGGAATAGATTGCGGTGATGCGTGAAGCGAGCGGGATGTGGCATGGTAAACCTCAATCAGTCTTGGAACAGGACTAAGATTTGGAGCCGTTCCCTTGCGGCTGAAGGTTGGATAGAAACGCAAAGACAGTCTTCAGAACAAAGTCAGTCTGCTCTTTGTGTGGGAGATGACCGGTGTTGGGGAAGGTTTGGTGTTGCAAGTGAGGGATGGATCTTCGCAGCGCCTCCAATTGACCGGAGGTTCCGAATTCGTCCCGTTCGCCCTGGAGGGCCAGGACAGGACAGGTGATCCGTGGCAGAAAGTCCTGGAGGGGAAAGATCTCCTTGCCCAGTCCCGCAGCCCAGTTGGACCAAGCGTAAAAGACCTCATCCGGGTGCTGGTGGTAGTGGGCGAGGCGCTCCTGGAGCTTGCTGCCGGGGTAAGACGCCGCCATCTTCCGGATCAGCTCGCCGGCCGAGCCGGTAGCAACGACGAAGGGGCTTTCGAGAATCAACGCGCGGACGCCGCTGGATTCGGTGCTGCCCTTTTGAGGCAGTGGGTGCGTGGCAGCGTAGAGAAGAGCGATGCCGGCGCCTTCGCTGTGACCGTAGAGCACGGGAGCAGTGACCTTGAAGTGCGCCAGAAGGGCTGGAATCAGCACTTGGACCTGGTGCAGGTAATCAGCGTCCGAGCGTTGGGAGAGTGGACCCTCGGAGTCGCCATGACCGGCGCGAGAGTAGGCGATCACGTTGTAGCCCGAAGCCTGGGCGAGACTGTGCGGGAAGCGCTTCCAGTAGCTCACCGAGCCCAGCGCCTCATGCAACAGGAGGACGTTGCCCTGGGGAAAACCGAGCCTGTAGTGGGCGACCTCCGTGCGCTTGCCGTCCAGGATGAGGTGCAGCCGTTGAGCATGGATGCTCTCTGGGGTGGTGGCCGATTGGTGCTTCAGGTTCTTCACGTCTCGATCCAGATCACTTTCTTCTGGGAATCCTCCCAGTCGGCGAAGCGGGGGGAGAGACGCTGTTCGAGGGCGACCCGGCGAACTTTGAGTGTGGGGGTAAGAAGTTGATTGTCAACTGTCCAAGGTTGCTCGGAGATGACAATGAATCGGAGTTGCTCGTGGTGCTCCAGTTTGGAGTTGACCGAATCGAGTTCCGCAGTGAGTTTGGTTTCGATGTCAGCGCGATCCTCGGGATTCGATTGCTTCTTGCGCAGGGGGGGTGCCAGCACGGCGATGGCGAAAGGGGCCGTCAGTCCGTCGCCGAAGACCGCAACGGACTCGAAGAGATAGGAGACGGCAAGCAGTTTTTCAATCTGGCCGGGAGCGACGTACTTGCCTTTGGAGGTCTTGAACTCATCCTTGATGCGGCCAACGAGGCGAAGGCGGCCGAGGCTATCGATCTCTCCTCGATCGCCGGTGCGGAAGAATCCGTCCTCGGTGAACGCCTCGCGCGAGAGTTCAGGATTGCGATAGTAGCCCAGCATGTTCATGGGGCCTTTGATCTGGACCTCGCCCTCCGGGGAGATGCGGGTAAGCGCCCAGGGGCTGGCGCTGCCAACGTAACCCAGCCTCGCCTGGCCGGGCAGCGGCGCATGGGTGATGCCGGTCTCGGTCATTCCGTAGCCTTCCAGAAAGTTGAGGCCCAGCTTGCGGTACCACTGGATGATGTCCACCGGGATCGCCGCGCCGCCGGAGCAGATCAGCCGGGTTTCGCCCAGGCCGAGATTGGTGACGATCTTTCTGCGAACAATCCTGCCCAGGACTGGGATGGCTAGAAGGAGATTGAGTTTCCTCCGGTGAATCTTTTCAAAGACGCTCTGCTGGAATCGTATGTAGAGCCGAGGAATGGAGAAGAAGATTGTGCATCGGGAGCGGGCAAGGTCGGTGAGGAAGGTGGGCAGCCCCTCGCTGAAGAAGATATGCATGGGGACGATGAGGGAGTTCATCTCGACGATGGCTCGCTCGGCGATATGGGCCAGCGGCAGGTAGGAGAGAATTCGATCCAGCCCGGAATCAGGGTTGACGCCGAAGGCTGGTTCCATGGACTTGCCCATGAGGATCATGGATCGGAAGGTTTGCATGGCCCCTTTGGATTCACCTGTGGTCCCGGAGGTGTAGATGATGGTGGCTACCTCGTCCGCTCCACGCTGCGGATTGCCTCCCAGAGGAGAGTGCTTCGCGATGATCTCGGACCACGAGACGCTCCCCTGGGGTATGTTTTCCACAGAGCAGTTCGGGAACGCAATGTAGGCCAGGCTTCCAAAGGCCTCCTGTCCCATCGGCAGGGGATGATCCAACTGGCCAACAAAGCATGCAACGGCCTGGCTATGCCGGATAAGCTTGCTCAGGGAGGCGTCATTGGCGGAGGTGAACAGGGGAACACTGACGTGTCCTGCCATCCAGATGGCAAAGTCGGCCATGATCCACCACGCGCAGTTCTTGCTGAGGATGGCGATGTTGGAGCCGCTGGGCCAGTTTTGAGCTTGAATCCATGCGGCCACGCGCCGCGCCTCCTGCATGGCGCTTGACCAGTTCCAGTGGAAGAGTTCGCCGTTCAGCGGCTGGGTGAAGAGCGGTTGCAACGGCGTATCTCGCTCGCAGGCATAGATCCTTGGCAGGGGCAGTTCGCTATCCGGCAAGGCGGGGCCGACAGCGATGGACTCGGAAAAGCGGGTTTGATCGAAGGAGAGCATCAATGTTCTTCCAATTTCCTTAACGAAGGGTAAGATAACTAAAAGTGACAACATCTGTCACCTCCCTTTTTTACACTTCGATTTGCAGGGTGGGGCGGGGGATGGGCTCAGCGGCCGGGAACGATCCGAGAGACACTTAGAAAGCGAGCATGGGAAATGGGCACGTTGCAAGATAAGACAGTGTTTATCACCGGAGCCAGCCGAGGAATTGGGCTCGCGATTGCGTTGCGGGCGGCACGGGATGGAGCCAATGTGGTGGTTGCGGCCAAGACCGTAACCCCCCATCCCAAGCTGCCGGGAACCATCTACACGGCAGCCGAGTCCATTGAGGTGCTGGGCGGACGGGCGCTCCCGCTTGAAGTGGACGTCCGCGATGAGGAACAGGTCCGCAAGGCCGTCAATCGAGGTGCGGATCACTTTGGCGGAATCGATATCCTGGTGAATAACGCCAGCGCGATCACCCTGACTGGAACTGCGGAGACCACCATGAAGCGCTTTGATCTGATGATGGGTGTTAACGTTCGGGGTACGTTTCTCTGTTCTCAGATCTGTCTGCCGTATCTGGCCCGGGCCAACAATCCCCATATTTTGAACCTGTCGCCGCCCTTGAACATGCAGGCGAAGTGGTTCAAGCGGCATGCAGCTTACACGATGGCGAAGTATGGAATGAGTATGTGCGTTCTGGGAATGGCGGAGGAGTTTCGGGCGCAGGGAATTGCGGTCAATGCGCTGTGGCCACGAACCATCATTGCAACGGCCGCCCTGCAGGTGATTCCCAGCGTTCATCCCGAGCGTGGCAGGACGCCGGAGATCATGGCCGATGCGGCGCACTGGATTCTAACCCAGGATAGCCGGGCAACCACCGGCAACTTCTTTCTCGATGAGCAGGTGCTCTCGCTGGCCGGCGTACAGGATCTTTCTGGCTATGCGCTGACCCCTGGAGGGCCGTTGCAGAAGGATCTGTTTCTGGATTGAGGTGCTGTCCAAAGGGCCGTGTCTGGATGCCGAAAGACTAGATCCAGCCTGACGAAGATCAGCCTACGCTGATGCACGATCGCACTTTTGGGTTCCAGCTCCATCCGTGAAGCGGAACCATGATGCTGGCGGAGGGGTGCTGGGAGAATCTAGCCTCTGCGGTCCTCTTCTGCGGGATTCTGAGACTGCGGATGAGATCTCCGCTGCTTTTTCGCAAGGTGCGGAAGAGCATCTGTTTTATGGAATAATATGGCGGCCAGACTCAGGTTGGCTCATTCACCTTGACGAAGGAAGAGGGAGAGTTGGCGAAGACAGCAGACACCAGTGGAGCGGAAAATCAGCCGCGAGAACCATGGAAGGCGTTCCTGGTTCGGCAGCGCAATGTGGACGCCAAGCGCGATGCCGTGCTGCAGACGGCTGCGCATCTGTTCCTGGAGCATGGGTATCGGCGCACTTCCATGAGCGATCTCGGCCGACGCCTGAAGATTACCAAGCCGGCCTTGTACTATTACTTTCACAACAAGGAAGAGATTCTGGTGGAGTGTTATCGCCTTGGAATTCTGGCGATTGAGGGATTGCTGGATAAGGCCGCCGTGAGTCACGGCAACGGACTCAACAAGGTAAAGGCCTATGTGGAGGCGTATACCAAGGCGGTGGTAAGTTTCGACTTTGGCCGTTGCGTGGCGATGCTGGATGATGCGGAGCTATCCGCCAAGACCCGGCGCGAGGTGCGCAACCTCAAGCGCAAGATCGACATGGCGATCCGGGGTTATGTCGAGGAGGGTATTCGCGACGGATCCGTGCAGCCCTGCAATGCGAAGCTCGCATCGTTTGCTCTTGCCGGAGCCGTGAACTGGATTGGAACCTGGTACCGGCCGGAAGGAGAACTGACCCCGGATGAGATTGCCGCGGAGTTTGCGACCCTGCTGACGCAAGGCCTGCGCAAGGATCTGACGGCCGGCTCCACGACAGTCGGCGGTGCAACAAAGACGGCCCTGGCCAAAGGTGGGCCTGGGGCCAGAAAGAGCTGACCTGCCAGTCTCGCTTCGGGGTGTGCGCGTGCCGGTCCGGCGGAATCAACGCCGCGAATTCACCATCTGGAAAGAGGTCCATTCCTCGCTGGTTTGACGGGGCGGGAGGCAGCGCAATTTTGCGGCTGTTGACTTTTTTACCGCTCGTTCAGTATTCTTCACGGGCTGGAGTATGCGGCGCAAATTCTTTGTTGTCGTACGTTGGCGCGGTTGGCCGTGGCCGGCAGCGCTGACTCCTGTGGCGTGCTGGAAGGGGAGCAGAGAATGCGCGAGAAGGATGGACAGGAAAACATGGGTGAACATGAGCAAGAGCATTCCTACGATGTGCGGCGGGTGGCGGTTCTGGGCGCGGGAACCATGGGAGCGCGCATTGCGGCGCATGTGGCCAACGCCGGTCTGCCGGTATTACTGCTAGACATGGTTCCCAGTAGCGGAGAGAGAAACAGTCTGGCGGCTGGGGCGCTGGAGATGCTGAAGCGGTCTAAGCCTGCGGCGTTCGCGGAACCCTCATTTGCCAGCCGGGTGAGCGTGGGGAACTTTGAAGACGATCTGCCGAGGCTGAAGGATTGCGACTGGGTGATCGAAGTGGTCGCCGAGAACATGGAGATCAAGCAGAATCTGCTCAGCAAGGTAGTGGAGTTTTTGCGTGCCGACGCCATCCTGACCACCAACACCAGCGGGTTGCCGGTGGCCAGGATTGCGGAGGCGTTGCCGGAGCATGTGCGAGAGCGTTGGTTCGGAACGCACTTCTTCAATCCGCCGAGATACATGCGGCTCTTGGAGCTGATACGCACACTGGAGTCGGATCCGAAGGCCTTGATGGCCATTGCGCAGTTTGCCGATAAAAGGCTAGGCAAGACGGTAGTAATGGCCAAGGACGTTCCCAACTTTATCGCGAATCGGATTGGCACCTTCTGCATGCTCAACACGCTACGCGTCATGAAGCTGCAGGGGCTGAGCATTGAAGAGATTGACCTGCTGACGGGAGCGGCGATGGGATGGCCCAAGACCGGCACCTTTCGTCTGGCCGACATGGTTGGTATCGATGTGCTGGGTAACGTAGCGAAAAACTTTGAGGCCAACATCCGGGATGAGCGGGCGGACGTGACCCTGCCGCCGATGATCGCCGAGATGATGGCGCGCAAGTGGCTGGGGGACAAGACTCAGCAGGGGTTTTATAAGAAGGCGCGCGCAGCGGACGGCAAAGAGCTTCGGCTGGTGCTGGACCTTGGCACGATGGAGTACAAGCCGGCGGCGAAGGTCTCGTTTCCGGAGATTGAGATGGCGAAGGCTAATGATTCGCTCCCGGGCAGGATTCGCGCTCTGTTGAGCGGAAACCCGGCTAAGGACAAAGTGGCGAAGTTCTACTGGCAGGTTCTGCCGGAGATGTGGACATACGCGGCCAATCGCATTGGAGAGGTGGCCGATACGATTGT
>JAJYZE010000382.1 GCA_021800195.1 Acidobacteriota bacterium | reverse complement strand
CCAGATGTGGCGCAGCCTGACGATCCAACTCGGCTTGAAGATCCATTTCATCCTGGACGACGTGGGCGATGATCTCCGTGTCGGTCTCGCTGACGAAGATATGGCCTTTGGCCAGCAGAGCCGTCTTGAGCTGAAGGTAGTTTTCTACGATGCCGTTATGCACCACGACCAGGGTTCCGCTGCCATCGCGGTGGGGGTGAGCATTCTCTTCCGTCGGGCGGCCATGGGTGGCCCAGCGGGTGTGCCCAATGCCGTAGGTTCCATGCACCGGGTCTCGATTCAGGTTGCTGGCGAGGTTGTGCAGCTTTCCGGGGGCGCGGCGAAGCTGAAGGGGATGGCCGCCGCCGGCTACGGCAATGCCCGCAGAGTCATATCCGCGGTACTCCAGGCGCGCTAAGCCTTCCATAATGACGGGGACGCAAGCTTTGGGACCGATGTATCCGACGATTCCGCACATAGCTGAGAGTGTAGAGGAGATCGGGGCATACGACGAGGGCCTTGCGGCCTTGATCTTCTTTTCGCGCTGGCGCCTGTCGGTGATCTCAGCGCACCCCATCTCCAAAGGGTCGGTTACCCGGCGGATTTTGCGGCAGGCCTGGAGGCTAGGCGAGCCCGATCCGAGCGAGAGGCGTAAAGCAGGACGGCTGTGAAGGGTGGAACGGTAGAGAGCCTTTGCGTTGTGGTGGAGGTTTGGAGCTGGACGTGACTGGAACCGAGGGAAGGGGCGGTGAGGGTGGGACCCTGGCGGTAAAAGGGCAGATCGATGGCGAGAGCCCGGGTGCGATCTTTGTTGATGATGGCGACCAGATGCTGCCCGGTGGGAAGTGTGGCTGCGTAGGCCGTAGCGTTGACCGAGCCGGGGTTGAAGTCGACGGGGAAAGCGGTGGTCCCGGCGAAGTGGCCGGCGAAGAGCATGCCGTAAGCCACCGGCTCGGCGACGTACTGGTCCCCAATCCGGGCGATGGGGGTGTAAAAGGGATGCGGGTGGAGAGTGGCTGCGCCGGGCGGGAGGAGGTCATCGCCAGGAAGATGGCCCCCCAGAGAGTTGCCGACGTATTTGCCGGTGCCGCCGTGGAGGTTGGCTCCGGCATAGCCGCGACAGGCCAGATCCAACAGATAATCCGCAGCCCAGAGAGCGGCGGCATAGACATCGGAGACGCCCGGCTTGCCGCCGCCGTAACAGGTGTTGCCCTCGGTCATTCGGTAAGGGACGCGGACATCTCTGGCGGAGGAGAGACGGGCGGCGGCGGCAGCAATGTCCTTGGCCAACTCCGCGACACGCGGGTTCGGCGTCAGCATGAAGTCAATATTCATTTTGGGATTTGAAGGTGGACCGTCGACGTAGTAGTGGTGGGTGAGCGCCGCTACCTGGGGAGGATCTGAGACTGAGAGCAGACGGTTGACCACTGCTGCATACCAGCCGGGGCTGCCGCCAGTGTCGGGCAGGCCGAACCGGGCTGCGGGAAGGACGGAGCGAATCGCATCGACTTCCGCCAGCCATTGGTCCATGTAGAGATCCGGGGACCATGTTTTAGGGTCCCGGAGGTGACGGCCAAACATGTCGGGTTCGTTGCCGAGCTGGAAGTACTCCAGCTTACCCTGCTGCTGCGTGAGACCAAGCACCTGAGCGACGTAGGTGGCCTCGTCGGCAGCGCGGCCTGGAGTGTTGGAGCCCAGGTTGATGCCGTAGATGCAGGTCCAGCCAGTGGCCTGGAGAAAACCGTGCAAATTCTGAATCGCCTCCGGCGTGATGGCAAAGGAGAGATTCGACGAAGGCTCGCCGATGAGAACCTTACGGGTGGAGGCCGCGGGGGGCCTGGTGGACGGCGTGGGCTTCCAGTAGCCGGCATCGGAAGTGTTACCGCCAAGGCGCAGCACGCCGCGCGGCGAGAGGGAGCGGAACTGCTCGACAAGGCCGGTGTTGCGGGGAGAAAAGAAACTGGGATCGACCAACTCATTGGTCTCATAGGAGAGACCAATGAAGTTCCCCGGGACGCGAGCTCCAGCTCTGCCGGGATGCAGCTTCAGCGTGGCGGGCACTGCGTTGCTGGGCAAGGCAGTCACTGCCGGGGTTCCAGGCTGGCTCAAGGTCTCGGCGATGGCTCCCAGGCTGGGTAGCGCGGCGGCAGCGGCTGAGTCAAAAAGGAAGCGGCGACGGTCCATCCGATGCATGGGAACTTTCATGCTTGCAAGGGTAAGAGCGGAGCATCAGCGTTGGCAAATGGAGGCGAGCCGCAGCGCCCAAAGGACCTTCTGTGCAGGCGCAATCCGCCGCCATCAACTTCTGGGCTTGTGGGCGCTTGCGTAAGCAAAGCGACGCCGCAGGCCAGCGGGCGGAGGCCTGTTCGCTGGGATCGGCTATTCGCCTCGGGGGCGCTCGGATGGATGACCAAGAAATGAAGCCCCAGCGGCGGGGCCCGGCCTGGGAACCCAGCCGCGGGCAGCCATTGATGCCGGCACCACGCCGGCGTCAGGGCACAAAATGATGCTGTGGAGCGGGAGGCGCCGAGTTTTGGTTGGCAGCCACCGTTGGATGGGAGACTGGAGTTTGTGCGCTTGCCGTGGCAGGCCAGATTCGAAGGGCTGGCGTGGGTGGATTCGACCGAGATACGGGATCGGTGGGGCTGGAGGAGGGGTTTGGAGCGGGGCCTACGGCAGGCGGTCGGGCGGCCGGCTGAACTCTTCCGGTCGCGACCGGATAGGCGGGTTGGGCTGGGCGCGCCAGAAAGGTTTGCGCGCGCACCGGGGTGGGTTGTGGAGCAGCGGCGGGGTCGGCGCGCGGCGTTGGCGCTGAAGA
>JAJYZE010000050.1 GCA_021800195.1 Acidobacteriota bacterium | reverse complement strand
CGCGAGTAACCTGCTCTGGCATGGGAGTCTCCAATCTTGATGATTGTACCTTCTGTGAGATGGCCGGCTGGAGAGTTGACCATGGAGCCGGCGGCCAGGCCCGGTTTGGAAACGTCCAGAAGCTAGCGCTCCGGACGCAGATGAATCACCATACGTGCGTAACTGCCGGCAGGCGGAGAACTGACCCATTCGGCCTCGTCGACCAGAGCCTGGATGAGGAACATGCCCATGCCGCGGGCTTCCTCCTGTTCATGCATCTTTTTGTCGATATCGTGCGCAGCAGCGGTTTCGCTTCCAGAGCGGGAGGGCCCCTCGCCCGTGTCAGTGACCTTGACCTCCAGGGAGCCCGCATCCATCGAGAGAATGACCCCCACGCTGAGGGAGTCGTCAAACCTGTTGCCGTGCTCCATGGCGTTGATGCAGGCTTCGGCCACGGCAGTCTTCAGGTCTTCGACGCGTTCATCACAGAAACCCATCAGGTGGGCCACGCTAGCCGCGGCGCTCATCGCCACCTTCTCATATCCCAAGCGCGATGGAAGGCGCAGCTCAATCGTGTGGCTGGCGGACCGCTCGCCGGTTGACCCGCCGGCGGCGCGAGTTTGGGCTCCGTTGCTGGTTCGTTTATCCAAGACCATCCTCCTTTTGCCCTTCCGGAGTGCGGGAAACACTGCCATCCCCGGCCCGATCTGTCCGGCGCAGCACCAAGGCTGTCATATCGTCGGACTGTTCCTGATCGCCGAAGCGGCCGATGGCAGACCAGATGGCATCGAGAGTCTGCTCTGGAGTTGCTAGTGCGGAACAGTTGAGAAATGTTTTCAGGAGCCGATCTTCGCCGAACTCCTCATCCCGGCCTCCGTTCTCTCCCGAACGAAAGACCTCCGTCATGCCGTCGGTGTAAAGCAGCAGGCGGGCGCCCTGAGGGAAGGGAAACACATCGACCGAATAGGTGCTGAAGGGGAGCACTCCGATCGGAGTGCCGGACGCATCGATCTTCCGCACGGATGGCTCGCCTTGGCCGGCGAGGTCTTCCGCGAGAAGGAGAAACCCTGGATTATGCCCCGCATTGACCACCTGCATGCAGTGGCTCTCCGGATCCAACTGCGCGAAGATCGCCGTTACGTAGCGCCGTCTGGACTGCTCCCCCTCCGCAAAATGCAGCGAGTTCATGCGCGTGGCTATCTCCAGCAGACCCAAACCGGCGTTGACCATCGCGCGGAAGGCAGAGCGGAAACTGGTGCCCACCAGCGCCGAGGCAAGCCCTTTGCCGGCGACATCGGCCACGACCACGGTGATGCATCTGGAGGGGGTGGGCACGATGTCCAGATAATCGCCCCCTACCTCGTAACAAGTGACCGAACGCATAGCCATACTGTAACCAGGTATCTGCGGCATCTGCTGCGGCAGCAGGCTACGCTGGACCTGCCGGGCAGAAGCCAGATCGCTCTCCACGCGCTGCCATTGCACCGTCCGCTCATGGAAGCGCGCATTCTCGATGGCCACGGAGGCCTGCAAAACCAGGCTCTCAATGAAGTCCATCTCGTCCAGCCCTAAGGTGCGGCGCTGCGGGGGAAGCACCACCAGATCCGTGAACGCAACTCCCCCCTTGTCGAGGAGGGGAAATCGGATCCACTGCCCGCCGCTCTCTGCAGAATCGAGATCCGAAGCCGGCGCATAGACGCGGCCCGCTGCATCCTGCATCACGCTAAGGGCCTGGCGCAGATCTTCCGGGACGTCGCCATAGCGATTTGGAAAACTGGTGAAGAATGCCCCCGACAGCTCCAGTTCGCGCACCACAATCTGCAGCACCGTATCCAGCACCTTCTCCAGGGCGATCGTGGAATGAATCTGCCGGCTGGCTTCGAGCAGGGCCTGCAGACGCACCACCTGCTGCTGCGCAAAGAGCGCCTCATCCTGGTCGTTCGTGGCTGGAACGTCGGGCATGTCCGTGATCCTAGTTCAAGCAGCAACTCTTTGGCCATGGGTTGGTAACGAAATGTCTTCTTCTTTTTCTCTTCGCACGGTAAGGACCAGGATGTCATCCTCTTGTCCAAACTCCTGAGCGGCCGTGGCGATCTGGGCCGCGCCGGCGCCGGCCTTGAGCAGGGCGTCAATGCGGCTGAAGCCGAACAGGTTCCCATCGGAGTCCTGCGCCTCTACAACTCCGTCCGACATCAGGGTGAGGGTATCGCCCGGCTGAAGGGTGAAGGTGGTGACGCTGAGGTCGGCATCCGGGAGAGTGCCTAAGGGCAGGGCGCCTGGAATCTCCATCTCCTTGTCATTGAGGTAGGGAGGAAGTTGGCCGGCGCTGGCCATGGTGACCTCTCCCTGAGGGTCGATGTGCAGAATGAGTCCGGTTGCGCTGGTATGCTTGCGTTCACAAAGCTGAACGTTGATCTCATGGAGGATTTTGGCCGGATCGGAGCTATGCTGCGCGGCAGCGCGCATGGCTCCCACGATGACCGCGACCAGCATTCCAGCCTGCGTGCCCTTGCCTGTAACGTCTCCCAGCATGATGAGAACCGACCCGGGAGGCTGGGTTGGCAGCACCTGAAAGAAGTCGCCGCCGACCTCCCGCGCGGGACGGTACTCGCTCTGAATGGTGAGACCCGGCACCCTGGGCAATTCGTCGGGAATCAATATTTTTTGCATCTGCTGCGCCTGCTCGATCTCCAGCTTCCATTGCTCTTTCCGCCGCTGGCTGTGGAAGAATCGCGTCAGCAGCATCACGGTGATGATGAGTAGGGAGACTACCGTGGCAATGGTTCCAATTTGGATCACAAAGCCGCCACCCACCGGAACGGCGATGGGAATGTGCAGTAAGCGCATCTCATACCGGTAGTTGGCCACGATGATGAGCAGCGCGGCCGGCGCCGCGCTCCAGCCTTCGCCCCTTTGCTGCCTCAGTCCGCGATAGACAACCGCCAAAAAGACTACGCCGATGAGAAACTTCAACAGCAGCACGAAGGGATCAATGAGCCCTCCGAACTGAACAGGGACGTGTTGCCCGTAGAGCGGCGGGCTGAGCATGGCTACGCCCGTCATCAACAGAACGACCAGCGGCCAGACCACCGCATGCAGCAGACCAATCTTCCGAATGCGGAACCAATAGCCCCAAAACAGCACCCATAGTCCATTTTGTAAAGGGGCTAGCACAACCTGTGTAAGGACCACCGCGAGGGTCTCTCCAATCCAGGCGGTGAACTGACCCGAGATCACGATGATGTTGATGAGAAGAGCGGCCAAGCAAACCATGGCCAGCCACAGATAGGCTCTCTCGGCGCGGTCCAGCCAGAACAGAGCGAGCGTCATCAGCAGCGCCATAAACAGAATCATGGACTCTACCAGACCGCCGACGACGAAGTGTTCCGTCGCGTTGTAGTCCAGCCGAGTAAGAGCGTCGATGATAGGGGCATAGCCCAGGACGGGGGGCTCATGAAGACCGCCCGCATCCGGGCTATTGAAGGGCGTTGCGCTATCCATCCACATGCGGATGGCGATGGTGATGGCTCCCCCGCTGCTGTCTTCGGGGAGGAGAAAATCCATCGGCAGGGTGCTGTAGGCAGTGACGCGGTGATCTCTGAACTTGCCAAAGGATCCAATCATCCGGCCATTGACGAAGACCTGATACGCGTCGTCCACCTCCGATGGCATCTTCAGCGCCAAGCGGCGGCTGGGTCCCTGCACGTTGACCTTGATCCGGTACCAGGCAAAGCCGGCGTAAAAGGGATAGCCTCGCGCCGTCCAGCCCGGAATATAGCCGCTGATGCCAAGCGTCTCGTCCGCCGAGCCGGGAGGTGGCGTCAGGTCCATGGCGCCCCATCCGGAGTCGTCAAAGTTGGGCTGAGCCCATGCTGGGTTGTCGCCGGCGTGAAACTTCCACAGCCCCCCTAGTTCAACCGAGGACTGGCCGAGACGAACGGTCAAAGAGGTGCCCGTTCGCGTTGTTTGGAAGGACTGCGGCGGATCGGAGGAGGGCTCCTGGCGATCCGGCACGGCTCTCGCGCCAGAGGCGCGCTGAGCCGCAAACCCAAGCAGGAACAGCAGGAGCATTCCCAAACGGCTCATATCGTACTTCCCTTGAACAACTCTGTGGAAAATGAGAGGCTGGCCCGTCTAACCCGTTGCCGCGGCAAAGGGTGATCTTGCGAAGCTGATACCGTTGCAGTAGTCTAGAGCATTTTCGGCATCCATGCTGCACACCTGGGGATGCGCCGAGCGCGGGTTGACGTCGGCCCGGAAGGCAGAGACTGACGAGCGCCAGAACGGGCTTTCCGGCATGGCAAGAGCCCAGGTTGTTTCGTCCGGTTCGGAAAGAATCGGATCGAAGGGATGGGTCGAAACGCCTGGGCCATCTTCCTCCCTGAGTTCCAACCCATCTCTTGCAGAACTTCCTCGCCTCCGGGCGGTTTCGCGCGGAAATGGCGGCAGGCCGGGAACGTTGCCAACTCTCCGGTTAGAGCGGCACCAGAATCAATGGACCCATTTCGCTCGGGTCTGATCCCACTGCACTCCTCTGCGAGCGTCGGCCTGGGGGCGGCAGCCCTGTGGGATAGCAATCTCCATCCGCCTCTTCCCTACCGCAACGGATGAGTTCTTGAAGCCCACGATTTCATTGCCTTGATTGCTTGATATCGTTGCCCGAACACGGCAGGATCGGCGCCACGACCCTGAGCGGCGCATATTTGGATTCTTCATCCATCTCGCGCGAGCGACTAGTTGCCGTTCTCCTGATCCAGGCTCTCTTGATATTGCTGCTCGACGCGAAGCCTGCGCACCATCGTCACCCCGTCCTGATTCAGGAGAAACAGCGTACCGGTATTACCCCTGGAGAGCACCTGGCGAACTCCGTAGATGGTCGCCAACAGCATGGGATCACGCGGATGAAGCCTATCCATCACCTCATAGTTGCGCAACCGATCCTTACGTGGTGTCGCCGCGCCGCCACTCGGTGCCTCCTGGCCAGTCTGCACCATCAAGAGCCCCGTGGCTCCAATCGCTCCGACGACCTTGGCGTCCTGAAACGGCTTTGCAGGCATCAGCACCGGCCGCCTGTAGTGTCCCAGATTCAGCAACGCAACACCAGCGCCGTCTCTATAGCGAATCAAAACCTCGTGATGGCCTACATAGCGCACGAAATCAAAGGCCGACGGCGCGGGCAGTTCGACTGGCGCCAGACGCTCGACCTCGGCTGGATTGGTTACATCCAGAATGGAGAGTTCACGCCCTTGCTGGGACTCCACATACAGCAGCGTGCTTCCATCATTGGCGTTGTACAGGTACATCGCGGAGGGGTTCCGAACGGCAAGCGTCCGCAAGGTATCCGGAGTTTCTACGGCGAGTGTCTTGGACCTCTGTCCAAACGCCGCCCCGGCCGAAAGGGCGGTTATTCCAATAACGATTGCAGCAACCATTGCGCTTCTCCTCATGGCTGCTTCCTCCAATCCCCTACAGAGATTAGTTTCCTCCCATACCAGGCAAGTTGTCCAAGCGAACCGCTAGTCCGAGACAGGCTTGCCCGCCTCCATCGTCCGCCGGGCAGGGCGAAAGGGCATGGGGCAACCAGTCGACGACCCGATGACAGCTTTCGCCCTGCGTGGGAGTCCCGGCGGCAGCGGCCAACGTCGCTGAACCTTGCCGCTTCGTCCTCCGGGAGTTGACGCTACAGCGGAGGATTTTCCATGAGAGCGCGCAGCACTTTGGGGTTACGGGCGTAGTTGTCATGGGCAGACTCGGGGTTCTCGACCAGCCAGAACCAGCGCACGCCGTTCCTGACCAGCCGATTTTCGACCCTGATTCCGCTTGCAGGCGGAGTCTCCCACCGCTGGAAGTCGGCGCCCAGACGCCATGTAAGGACGTCGTCAGGGTCGCTCCAGGCAACCACCCTGCCAACGGTCTCGCCGGGACGCACGTTGAGATAGGCGTTTCGCTCCCTGCTCCATTGATCAAAGGCGAAGAATCGGGGACTCGCTTGATCCAGATGCGCCAGCGTCAGCAGCGGAATTTGATTGGCAAAGAAGAATGCGGCGTCCAGGTGCTGCAACAGCCGATCGAAGCGATCCTGCATCACATTTGCAGGCACTCCCAGATCATCCCACTGCTGCATGGCCAGGGTAGAAGTGAGCAGGTAGCTGCCCAGGCTGTGGGTCACGGCGATGAAATGAGTCGTGCGATTGGCAGAGTCAGGAATGCACTTCGCCAGCAGGTCTGCCACGCCATCGCTGATGAACCGGCGCAGGGGTCCTACCCCGAGAAATGCATCCGAGAACCTCCAGTCCATCACGCCCACCTTGGCCCAGCGGTTGATCAACACCGCGCGATTGGGACGCTGGTTGAGCTCCCGAAGCGTGTAGCCGGCTGCCTGCAGCCAGTTGAAGGACCTCACCTGAACACCGGTGACACCAGCCTCCTGCCGTGAGCAGATATTCAGATAGTTATCGCTTCTTCCCTTCCACTTGCCGGCCAGCCTGGTCTCATCCGGCATGATGAATCGGCACTTGATCGGTATGACCAATGGCCACCAGTTGATCTCATCCACCAGGATGGACTTTCCGCTGCGGAAGCGGATACGGTAATGATCGACGAAGGGCGCTGAGGCATGCCACTGCTCCCAGGTGGTCCATACGGGAGCACCCATATAACGAATCGCCGCCACCTTGGGATCCAGTCCGCCGCTACCGGGATGAACGTCCGGGGCGAAGATGCCCGCATCCGCGTACTCACGCCGGCCAATTCGCGTCGGCCCACCCATACACTCCTGATGCATCAACTTCCTGGCATAGCGGCAGATGCTTTGTTGCAACTCCAGCGACCCCCCGGAGCCGGTTGCGCCAATGCCGTGAATGTACAAGATGCGCACCGGTTCGGAGCCGGCAACCGCCAGAGCCCCACCCAACGTGGAGGCCTGCCGAGCTTCTTCAACCATGCTTTGTGAAGACATACCTGTCTTTCCCTGCGATAGGGCGGTGGAAACGGTCAAGATCATGGCCATCAGGAGGAGACCCGCCATCATGCCGAACGTTCCTCCCAACCGTCTCTAAAATCTCACCACAGCGCCGCTGGCCTGCTGTGCCTGCGCCGCCGTGACATCGGGGGCCAGTTCGACGGCGGCAAAGCCGTCCTCAGTAATATCGAAGACGCCCAGATCGGTAATGACCCGATGCACAACTCGGGCGCCGGTGAGCGGCAGGGTGCAGGAGCGCAGTAGCTTGGGCGCTCCCTGGGAGGTGTGCTCCATCAGCACCACCACCCGGCGAACCCCTGAGACAAGATCCATCGCGCCTCCCATTCCCTTCACCCGCTTCCCCGGGATCATCCAGTTGGCCAGGTCTCCCTGTTCGGAGACCTGCATGGCCCCCAGGATAGCCAGATCGATATGTCCGCCACGGATCATGGCAAAGGATTCGTCGCTGGAAAAGGTGGAGGCCCCCGGGAGATAGGTTACGGTCTGCTTGCCGGCGTTGATCAGGTCCGCGTCCACCTCAGAGACATCCGGGAAAGGCCCCAGACCGAGCAGACCGTTCTCCGATTGCAGCGTGACAGCAATGCCCTCCGGAACAAAGTTGGCTACCAGCGTGGGCATTCCAATCCCAAGGTTAACGTAAAAACCATCGCGGAGTTCAAGCCCTGCCCGAGCAGCCATCTGATTGCGGGTCCAAGGCATAGGTCAGATGGCCTCGCTGGAGCCGCCGTTGCGGGTGGTGATCTTCTCGATCCGCTTCTCCGGGTGAGGGTTGTGTACCAGGCGATGAACAAAAATCCCGGGGGTGTGGATCTGGTCGGGATCCAGATCTCCAGGCTGCACCACGATTTCAGCCTCGGCGACCGTGATCTTGCCGCAGGTAGCCGCGGGCGGATTGAAGTTGCGCGCGGTTCGGCGATAGATGAGATTGCCGGCTGTATCGGCCTTCCAGGCCTTCACCAGAGCCAGATCGGCGACCAGGCCCCGCTCTAGGATGTAGGTGCGGCCGTCAAACTCTTTCTGCTCCTTTCCCTCTGCGACAACCGTGCCGGCGCCGGTGGGGGTGTAGAAACCGGGGATGCCGGCTCCGCCGGCGCGCATCCGCTCGGCCAGCGTGCCTTGCGGGCAGAACTCTATCTCCAGTTCTCCGGATAAGAACTGGCGCTCGAACTCCGCGTTTTCCCCAACGTAGCTAGAGATCATCTTTTTCACCTGGCGCGTGGCCAGCAGCAAACCGATTCCCCAATTGTCCACTCCGGCGTTGTTGCTGGCGATGGTCAGGTTGCGCACGCCGCTCTCTCGCAGGGCGGCCAGCAGCGCCTCTGGAATCCCGCACAAACCAAAGCCGCCTACCGCCAGCAGCATGCCATCCCGCACAATGTCCGCCAGCGCGGAGCGGGCGTCGGGATAAAGCTTGCGCTGACGATCTGGACTAGAGGTTGCCACGGGCTTCCTGCTCGCGCTCAATGGCCTCAAAAAGAGCTTTGAAGTTTCCCTTGCCAAAGCTACGGCTTCCCTTGCGCTGGATAATCTCAAAGAATAACGTGGGACGGTCCTCCACGGGCTTGGTAAAAATCTGCAGCATATAGCCTTCGTCATCGCGGTCCACCAGGACGCCCAGGCGTTCCAGTTCCTCCAACGGCTCGTCGATTCGGCCCACGCGCTGCTGGAGTTCGCTGTAATAGGAATGCGGAACGGTTAGAAAAGGCACGCCCTGACGCTTCAGGCGGGAGACCGTGGAGAGAATGTCGTGAGTGGCCAGCGCCAGGTGCTGGACTCCGGGGCCATCGTAAAACTCCAGATACTCTTCAATCTGTGACTTCTTGCGGCCTATCGCCGGCTCGTTGATGGGAAATTTGACGTAGCCGTTGGCGTTGGCCATCACCTTGGACATCAAGGCCGAGTACTCGGTGGAGATATCCTGGTCATCAAAGTGCTGATAGAGAGAGAAACCCATCACCCGGGAGTAGAAGTGTACCCACTCGTTCATGGCGTTCCAACCGACATTGCCGACGATGTGATCGATGTGCAACAGCCCGGCGGGCCGAGCTACATCGTCCTCTGGAAGCGCGCGATAACCTGGGAAGAAGACTCCGGTGTAGTTTTTCCGCTCCACAAAGGTGTGGATTGTGTCGCCATAGGCCCGGATGCTGGAGAGGACCACCGAGCCGTACTCATCGCAGACGGTGGTTGGCTCCTGCGCCGAAACAGCTCCACGGGCAGTGGTCTCGCGCCAGGCGCAGGCGGCATCGTCCACCCATAGAGCGATGGCGCGGACGCCGTCGCCGTGTCTGGCGACGTGCGCAGCCACTGCGCGCGAGACCTCCGTGTCGGAGCGCAGCGCAGTGGTAAGAACAAAACGAATCTTCCCCTGCTGCAGAACATAGGAGGCTCGGTCGCGGCGGCCGGTCTCGGGACCAGCATAGGCAACCAGCTTCATTCCAAAGGCAGCGCGGTAGAAGTAAGCCGCTTGGCGCGCGTTGCCTACATAGAACTCAACATGATCCGTACCAAGGAGGGGAAGAAAATCGACTGCGGTGTCAGCAGCGTGCTCAGCCAGAGTGGACATCCTCGGGTTCCTCCTTGGGCTCGCACCGGTGCCGGACGGTTTTGGCTGCATCGGGTCAACCCCTCCAGCAGAATGATCCTCGGTAAAAGGGATGTCAACCGCGGTGGAGGCTTCCTGGATCTTCCACACTGGGGCCTCGGCTTTGTCACCCTTCGAGCGGCTTCTCCAGGTCACTCAGTGGCGGAAAGAACCCTGCCGCGGCACTCTCCCATCGAGACCATCGGAAGGCCCTCGCGCTCGCTGTAGCCGCGCAGGCTCACCTCGTCGCCGTCCTCCAGGAACGTTCGCTGCTCGCCCGTTGGCAGGCACAGAGGAACCTCTCCACCCTTCGTCATCTCCAGCAGACAGCCTTGGGAGCCAGGTTGCTCTCCAGAGATCGTCCCACTGGCTAAGATGTCGCCGATCTTCAGATTGTAGCCATTGCTGGTTTGGTGCGTCAGCATCTGCGCAAACGACCAGTAGAGATCGCGCAGGTTCGCCTGGCTGAGCCGCTGCGCGGGGATCCTCCGCTCACGCATCTGCGCTGTGGAAAGATAGGTCTCCACGGTAATGTCCAAGCCGGAGAGATTCGAATCCGGTTCAGCCAGGTAAGCCAGCGGCGCAGGTTCTGAGGCTGGGCGGGGAGTCAACCTGGTGCGGTACGGCGCCAGAGCGTCCATGGGGATTACCCAGGGGGAGACGCTGGTAGCAAAACTCTTGCCTAGGAACGGACCGAGCGGCTGATACTCCCAAGACTGGATATCGCGCGCCGACCAGTCATTGAGTAGCGAAAGGCCAAAGAGGCACTTCGCCGCCTGCTCGATGGGGATCCGCGAGCCGAGCGGATTCCCCACCCCGACGTAAGCCGCTACCTCCAGTTCGTAGTCCAGCCGGGTGCTGGGCTGGAAGACGGGAGCGGACTCCGAGCCGGCCTTGCACTGACCGTGCGGCCGACGTACCGGTGTTCCACTCACAATCAGCGAGGAGGCACGGCCATGGTAGCCGATCGGCAGCCAGCGGTAGTTCGGCAGCAGCGGCTCGTCGGGACGGAAGAGCCGGCCCACGTTCCTGGCATGGTGCAAGGACGCATAGAAGTCCGTGTAGTTCTCCGTCCACACCGGCTTGTGGAAGATCGCCTGCGCCATGGGCGTCAACAGCGCAGCTACAAGCCGCTGTTGCGCTTGGTCGTGGGTGCAGTCGGGTCCGGACCACATCAGCAGATCGAAGAGGCGTTCCCGCAGCGCAGACCATGCAGAGGGTCCGCAGCCCATGAGTCCGTTGAGATGGATTGACCGGCAGGCTGACTGCAATTTCGCCGGGAGATCGCTTAGCAGGCCGCTGGTCTGCAGCTTATGCAGGTCCAGGATAAAAGCCCCAATGCCCACACCCAGATGAGGAACCAGACCCGGGTTCGGCTCCTCCGCCATTGGCGCAGCCAAATCCGGCCAGGACGCAGGCCCGGATGCCGAAACCGGCGTGAAAGCGCAGTAGGGCAGCCATAGGAGAGGAAAGCCGTTGCCGGACTGATTGGCTGTGTCAACCCAGCTTGTCGCGCCGCTCTCTGAAGGCAAACTCATCACACCGAGTGTAGGACATCGAGAGCAGAATTGGCCTCAGCGGCCCGACGGCTTGAAGTGACGCTCCAAACCCTGCCAGCACTCATAGTACTCATGCTGCAGGATCTTCTCCTCCATCGCGTAGCGGGTTGGACGCACCACCATACGGGTCTCAAACATGAAAGCCATCGTATCAGAGATGTACTGCGGCATCAGTTCGGCGTGGCTGGCGCTCTCAAAGGTAACCACATCCGGACCGTGGCCGGACATGCAGTTGTGCAGGCTGGCTCCGCCGGGAAGAAAGCCCTCGGCCTTGGCGTCGTATTGTCCGCGAATCAGGCCCATGAATTCGTTCATCATATTGCGATGAAACCAAGGTGGCCGGAAAGTATGCTCAGCGACCAACCAGCGCGGAGGGAAGATGGCCAGATCCACGTTGGCGACACCCGGCATCAGAGATGGCGCGGTAAGAACGGTGAAGATCGACGGGTCCGGATGATCGAAGCTGACCGAATTGACCACCTGAAATCTGGCCATGTCATACAGGTAGGGAGCGTAGTTGCCGTGCCAGGCAACCACGTCCAGGGGCGAGTGGTCATAGGTGGAGACCCACAACTTGCCCTGAAACTTCGCGACCACCTCAAACTCGCCGTCGGTGTCGTCATACTCTGCCACGGGGGTCAGGAAGTCCCTGGGGTTGGCCAGCCCGTTGGCCCCAATCGGGCCTAGCTCGGGAAGTCGGAAGGCTTGACCGTAGTTTTCACAGAGGTATCCCCGGGCGTGATGATGCAGCAGTTCGACGCAAAACTTGATGCCGCGCGGTATCACCGCCAAGTGCCCGGGATGGACCTCCAGGATGCCGCACTCCGTGCAGATCCGCAGCGCGCCTTGCTGCGGCAGGATCAATAGCTCCCCGTCCGCGTCGTAAAAAAAGCGGTCGGTCATGGAGGCGTTGGCGGTATACATGTGGATGGCAACGCCGTCCTGCATGGCGGCATCGCCGTTGCCTCCCATGGTGATGATCCCCTCTACAAAATCGGTGGGAACCGTTGGAAATGGAAGCGGATCCCAGCGCATCTGGTTGGGAGGAGTCGAGACTTCGTCAAACGGCGCGCTGCGCAAAAGCGTGGACTCCGGAAAGGGTTGGTACGGCTCATGCACCACCGAGGGGCGTATCCGATACATCCAGGTGCGGCGGTTGAGAGCGCGCGGAGCAGTAAAAGCTGAACCGCTCACCTGCTCGGTGTACAGCCCAAGCGGGTGTCGCTGCGGAGAGTTCTGGCCTGTAGGGAGCGCCCCGGGGTAGGCCTCGGTGGCGAACTCGTTGCCAAATCCTGACTGATAGACAAGGTGGGCAAGATCGGACATGCATTCACTCCTTCATCGATGCCGTGCATCGGTCTTTGTTCAGCCGCGGTTGGATTGATGAATCTTTGCCTGCGCAGCCGGTCGTCGGCCGAGATCTTCGCAGGCAGGACTCGTGGAGCCGCCAAACCTTCAAGCACCGAAGAGTATCGCACGAAGCGTCGATCCTTGGCCTTCGCCGCGAGAATCCGGGCGTCCAGACCGGTAATCGGCCCAAGATAGACCATATCCAGCCCTGCTTCGGGCACTCGTCGTCGAGCGTGATCCCGAAGGATCTCCAAGGATCTCCCCCTTCTGCTTCAATCCCGCTCCCGCATGCCATCCGTCCCGCCCGCTCCCGGCATCCTATCTTCCTGAAAGAGACTCCCCGGCCCGGGAAAAGAAATCTCGTGCCGCGCAGATCCTCAGTCTTCAGCACCGCGTGGAGCCTCAAGGTTGATCCCGATGGTCGACCCCAACGGCATCTTCGATTCTCTCTGCGACGAGTTTCTGGACCGTCTCCACGCCTGCCAGGCTCAGGCTAGCCCCAGATCCATCCATGAACTGCGCGTTGCCGGCCGCAAGTTGGAGGCCTTGTTGCTCGCCGCGCGGCGACAAAATCCCAATGCCTGCTCTCTGCGCCGACAGATGAAACAGACCCTACGCCAGATCAAGGAAGTCCGCCGGGCCGCATCATCCGTCCGCGATCTGGACGTCCAGCGCCGCCTGTTGAGCGAGTTGACGAAGCCTCGCACGGATCCGCCGATTTTGCCCCTGGGCGAGCCGTTGCATGCGGAAAGCTACAGGTTGAATCGCCACTTGGAGCGGCAGCGGAGGGCCTTGGCGAATGCGCTGAAGAAAGACATGTCCGGGCCGGCTTCCGCTCTCTTCCTCGGTCTGCAGCCATTGGCAAAGAGCATGGCGCTTCTGCGCCCAGTCCCGTTGCTCGCTATGGCCAGAGGGCAGGAGCAACGCAGCGCAGAGAAGTTACGCCGCGACCAACAGCGGCGTGAAAGCGCGGGCCGGCCGGGGCTGGACGGCAAAATCCTGCACGCCTACCGCAAGCGAACCAAAGTAGCCCGCTACCTGGCTGAACTGGAATTTGATTCGGCATCGGCCCTGAAGATGGCGAAGGAGATGAAAAGCAGGCTCGACGCCATCGGGCGATGGCACGACTTGGCTCTGCTGGCCAAGACCGCGAAGAAGCTATTGGGCGCCTCCGCCGCCGTGACCATCTTTGTCCAGGCTGCCCGGCGGCAGGCTCTGGAGTCTGCCGTCCGTTGTGTGTCCGCCCAGATCCCGCGCCATACAGAGGGAACACTGGCTC
>JAJYZE010000049.1 GCA_021800195.1 Acidobacteriota bacterium | reverse complement strand
CTCCGCTCTGCACCTTGCCGGCAATGTTCAACAGCGCCCTCAGCTTTGCGGAAACGGGCGCAG
Organism: Acidobacteriota bacterium; assembly: GCA_021800195.1. Classification (GTDB taxonomy): domain Bacteria; phylum Acidobacteriota; class Terriglobia; order Terriglobales; family Acidobacteriaceae; genus Granulicella. The sequence continues at coordinate 13,689 of JAJYZE010000049.1, read as the reverse complement.
CCTCCGGGTCCACCTTCACCTTCTGCACCACCTCTTCGCTGCCCAGGTGCGCAGCGGCTGCACCACCGTGACTGGCCTGGCAGAAATAGCAATCGTTGCGCGCAGAGACATAGGTGGCAATCAACTCCCTCTCTCCCGGCGTTAGCGGCCCCGGCTCATGGAGAAGAATATGAGCCAATTCGCGCATGGGCTTGGCCGTCTCGGGGCGAAAAGCGAATCCGGCGCTGATGCCGGGCAGTCCTTCCTGCAGAGTGATATGTGGCATAGTCTCCTCCTTACCGTGTTCTAGCCGCGGGCGGCTGATAAGTCTTGCCGGCGCTGACGTATCCCTCACATGCAACCTGCTTGCCGCGCTCCCGGTACAGGGCTTCGTCGCCAGGCTGTGTCGTAGCCAGGCCATCAACGTACCGGTTACACATGCAGAAGAAAGCCGCAATCAATACCGTATCGTGAATCTCCAGATCCGTAGCTCCGTACCGGCGCGCATTCGCCGCGTCTTCCGCAGTCACGTTCCTTCCGCCCCTTTGCACCTTTGCAGCAATCTCCAACAGCGCCTTAAGCTTGTCGGAGATCTCGGCACGGCGGAAATCTTCCTTTACGCACCTTACCAGTTCCTCATTGCCATCCAGGTGCGCAGCCGCAATGGCCCCGTGACTCATCTGGCAGTAATAGCAGCCATTCAGCGACGATACGTAGGTAGCAATCAACTCTCGCTCGCCTGCGGTTAGAGAATGGGGTCCATGCAGAAGCACCTCGGCAAGTTCACTCAGTGGCTGGGCAACCTCGGGACGGAAGGCCATCGCGCTTCGAATCCCATTCAAGCCCTCTGGCAGTGCGATATGTGGCATCGCAAGCTATCCTTTCTTCTGCTAAAGCTCTCATCGTTCCAATCATGGAGAAGCTATGGAACACGCAGTCGCGTCAAGCTGTCTCCCTGCAAATTCCTTACGCCGCACCTCTCCTTGGCCAGGCGTCGGCGGCATACCGGCCATGCACTCAACTCGCCCTTGGCCCCTCCATCCACTTCCACTAGAAGTAAACCTTCCCAGCCAACTGAATGGCGCGCGCCGGCTGTGGATCACCGCTGGGGTTCACCGGTTGATCAACCGAACTGATGGCGCCAAACGCAGGGGCTCCGGCACCGTAGTTGCCATTTGGGTTTGCAAAGTTTGCGTGGTTGAAGACGTTATACGCCTCCAGCCGAAGCTGCACATACCGCGCGGCGTTCGTACCTCCCAGCGGAATATTCTTGTAGATCTCCACATTCGAGTAGTTGAATCCAGGACCATGGAAGAAATTCCGCTTCACATTGCCAAACGTTCCAATCGGCTCCTGGGAGAACGTGGCGGGATTGAACCAGTAATTTCCCGGCCGTCGCGGATTCAGCGTCTTAATACGGAACGTCGATGTGTTGGGTACGTCCGGGCAATTGACAAAACTGAACTCATCGCAATACAGCGAGTTATAGACTCCGCCGTCGTAAATCGTCACCGGAAAGCCGCTCTGTAGCGCGGTAATTCCGGCGAAGTTCCATCCACCCAGGATGGAACGCGCCAACGGACCTCCACCCAGCCCATGCACCAAAGGAACCGCGTAGTCATAGAGAGCAACCAGCCTATTTCGCGCATCGTAGGCTGAGTCGCCGTAACTCAAATGCCGGAACCCCGGCACATAGTTCGTCCCATACCCGTTGGCCACCGAATCCTCAAGACTCGACGCATTATCCAGGCCGTGGCTGTACGTATAGGCAAGCGTAAAGTACAGCCCATGCGAGGGAGCCTTCACCAGCGAAACCTGAAGCGAATTGTAGTTGGAAGAGCCATTCGTATACATTCCACCGATGGACAGATAATACGGAAGCCCGTTCGGGAACAGTCCTGGAACCTGGGAACCCGGCACAACTGCAGGCTGCGTCTTGTCTCCCGGAAAGTAGAGCGACTGCGCAGAGGCCAGTTGCACGCAAGTAAACGTGCCGCCGTCCAGACGGATCGGTGCGCCTGTTCCCGTGCCGCTCAGGCAGGCATGTTGCCCGGCCTGCGTAATCCTGTCACCCTCTCCCGCGCGCATCAGCCTCTGCCCCAGCGACCCCACATAGCCAATCGTCAGCACCAGGTTGCTGGCCAGCGACCGCTGAAGATTTAGGTTGAAGTTATACGTGTATGGAACATCGAAGGCGGACGTAAGGTTATCCATCTCCAGTGGATACAGCGAGGCGAAGCTGACGTTCTGGCCCGGCCTCGGAACCTGATAAGGAAAGGGATTTGCCGTATAAGACGCGCCTGGCCTTTCAGCGATGTCCTGAAAGGGATTCGCAAAGCTCGGACTTCCACCCAATCCCGCTGCTCCCACACTATTCAGCGAAAAGGGCGGATCGTTCGAATTCTCTTGCGTCCCCTCCGCCTGCGGCCGATTCCAATAGATCCCGAAGCCGCCGCGAAATACGAACGCGTGTTCGCCCGCCGGCCCGAAGACGGAGCCTAACCCCTTCGCCGGAGACCAGGCAAAGCCCACCCGCGGAGACAGATGATCCCAATGCGTTACCGGCCCGCCGTTCCTGTTGCACCCGGCATCGCCCGGATAGAGCAGCCCGGGAGGAGCTTCGGGAAAGACCTTCGATTGCACATCGCTGGGCAGCCAGCAGGTAACGCCTACGCCCTGATATTGCAGGTTCTCGAACGGCGTCTCCGTGTCATACCCAAGGCCATAAGTCAACGTCAGCGTATCGGAAACCATCCAGTGGTCTTGCGCATACCCATAGTATTGCGAGGCCCGCACATCCACAAAATAGCCTGACCCCTGACTATAGGTGGCAGGAACTCCGAAGAGAAAATCTGCAGCCGGATCGCCCGTGCTGTATGTTCCGGAGCCCACAAAACTGAAGGCGCCGCTATTGTCGGAATAGAAAGGATTGCTGAAGACAAAACGTTCTATAGTCGCTCCAAACTTCAGGCTATGGCTCCCTACCACCTTGCTGAAGTTGTCGAAGTAGACATAGTTCTCATCCTTGCGTGGCTGCGGTCCATTGGTGCTGAAGCCGAGCGCAAAATATCCCGTAACGTTGATGAACGGCAGAGTTCCAGCCGCCGCATCCTGCGGCACAATATTGAACCCGAAGGAGGATGGAGCCGCCAGCGTCGTCGGAGCCGGCTCCAGTTCCGCGAAGTTGAAGCGGAAGTAACCGGCTCGCAGCTCATTCACCGTAGTACTGTTGATCAGACGCGTCCACGAAGCATTGAATATCTTGATATGCGACGCATTGTCGGCCTCAAATCCCGGCAGATTGGCCCCGGTTCCGGTGGATTCCGTCGATGGCAGCGGCAAAGTATTCGTGCTGGGGCTCGAGTCAAAGATCGTGGAGGCCCAGAGCGCATCCTTCGCCGTCAACTGATCGTCGATGCGGATAATGCCCTGATCGTCTCCTGCAGTATTCGGTGCGTTGAAGTTGTAGTAGTTGATCCCGCCGCTCGTATAGTTCGGCTTGGGGACATATTCATTGAGCAGTTTGAGCGCGATCGAATTGAAGTCGGAGACCGGCGCCCGCGAGTTCGGGAAACACGTGTTCCATGGCGTTCCCGCGGGGCAAAAGCCTGCCGGGCCCTGGAGACCGCCAGGGAACGGAATCGGATTGCTGGAAAAGCCGCCATCTCCTGAAAAATCACCGCCCCTCTGCAGCGCATCGAAGACCTGCGTAAGCTGCGTCTGCGCCGTGCGGCTGCGCAGACCCTGATAGGCTACAAAAAAGAACGCATGCCCCTTCAGGATCGGCCCGCCCAGCGTCCCGCCAAAGACGTTCTGGTGGAAGACCGGCCTGGTTGCGGAAAAGTAGTTTCCGTTGTTCAGAAACGTGTCGCGATAAAACTCAAAACCGTTGCCATGAAACTGATTTGTTCCACTCTTCAACGTCTCATCCACAATCGCTCCGGAGTTGCGGCTGAACTCCGGAGCAAGCGTGCTGGAGATGATATTGATCTCCGCCAGCGCATCCGGATTGACCGTGATGCCCGGCGTATTCAGAAGAATATCGTTAATATCGGTCCCGTCCAGTAGATAGGAATTCTCCTGAGTCTGGCTGCCGTTGGTGGAGAATGTGCCCTCGCGGTCGTCAGCCTCCACCACTCCCGGAGCGGTCTTTTGCAGTTCCACTGCGTCTCGCCCGAGCAGCGGCAACTCTTCGATCTCCGCGGCGCCCACCACAGTTTTAAGCTGGACGTCAGACGTCTCCACCTGCACTGCGGAGGAGCTCACCTGAACGGTCTGCGACGCGGAGCCGACTCGCAGCGTCGCATCGATCTCCCGCTCCGAACTCAGATCAAGCTTGATACCGCTCACAATCGAAGTTTGAAAGCCCGTCTCCTCGATTCGAACCGTGTATGGACCCCCAATATGCAGGTCGGGAAACACATAGTATCCCTCCCTATCGGTCTTCCGTGCCGTAGATATCCCCGTACTGGTATTGGTCACGGTCACCGTCGCACCGGCGAGCAATGCGCCCGTCGGATCAGCTACGATCCCATGAATCGAAGCAGTCGTCGCTTGGGCCAGAACCGCAGCAGGCATGAACCACCCTGCTCCAGCCGCCAACAGGCAGACAGACAAACAACAACATAAGGCTCTCATCCAACCTCCTGGGCGCATCCATTCTTCAATCGTTTTCAACTTCGGTTCTGCGGATAAGCCATCAAGCCGAGCCAGGGGAAGCACCCCCCGCTTGAAAACACCAGACCGAAAACCTGTCACGGCATCGCTATCCGCACGAGAGGAATTACGGAATGATCCTAAGGTCGGGTCAAAAACTCTGTCTTGAGAAAAATGGAGGAGATCTGCATAGATCGATTGGCGGAAAGGTGGAACCCGTTGGCGACTGTCATCGGCGAAAGTCTCCTCTCGCACGCCACTCGCTCCGCGTGAAACGCGGATGTTGAATCGCCAATCCCAGCACTCCTGCCTCAGCGCACGCCCTTCTGCGCCGGGCAACCCCACCCCACTCCTGCTCACCCCAGCACGGCGCAACCATCAGTAAAGCGCCTGTTCATCGACAAAACGCCCGTTGTTCGCCTGTTGCTCGTCCACCCAGACCGCACGACGCTACCCGCCCGCGGACCAACGCCCACCCGGCTCATCCCTGTCGCGCGTTGGTCTCACGCCACCGGCAGCGTAAAGCTGAACACCGATCCCTCCCCAAGCTGGCTGGTCACAGACAGCGTCCCATGGTGCGCTTCGATGATGGCTCTGCTGATCGCCAGCCCCATGCCCGTCCCCCAACTCTGCTGGCTGGGAACGTTCGCCCGGTAGAACCGTTCAAAGATCAAGCTCTGTTCCGATAGATCGACCCCCATGCCCCGATCGGCCACGCTCACGCTGACCATACCGTCCTTCAGTTCCGCTGAGATGCAGATCGGCGTTCCTTCCGCCGAGTACTTCGCCGCATTCTCTATCAGGTTTGTCAGCACCTTGGTGATATAGTCCGCGTCCGCCTTCACGGCCGGCAGGTCGGGTATATCCACCTTCACCTCGTGCTTGTCCAGCAGGCTGGAGCAGTACGTCAGCGCCTTCTCCACCAGCGCCCCAATGGATGCCGGCGCAAAGGTCATGTGGACCTCTCTGGTATCCAGTTGCGCCATCTCCACCGCCTCAGAGACCAGTTGATTCAGCCGGTCGCTCTCCTCGTTGATCACCGTCAGCAGCTCCCGGCGTTCGTCTTCATCCAACTCCTTGGGCAGCAGCAAGGTCGAGGCGGCCGCCTTGATCGCCGTTAGCGGCGTGCGCAGTTCGTGAGTGATCGAGTCGATCATCAGCGACCGAAGCCGTTCGCTCTCTTTGGAAGCCTCCCCACGTGTCAGATCCTCCAGCGCCTGCGCCCGGTCAATCGATGCCGAGATCAATCCCGCAATCGCCTCCAGCGTCTCCACGGACAGGCTCACCCCATTGATTAGAAGAAGCCCGCGCGGCCTGACACCCACGCGCAGCGGAATCCGCGCCTGCTTGGAAACCGTGGTCTCGGGAGCAGGCAGCGTTTCCGCCAGTTGGCGCAAAGCAATATCGTCCAGCGAAATCCCGGATCCGTCTCCGGCCAGATACCGCCTATCTCCTTCCAGCAGATACAACATGACGGCGTCGGCCCGCGTCACCAGCATGATTGCCGGACTGATAGCGTTGAGCAGGCTGGGCAGGTTCTCCGTCTGAAGAAGCTGCCGGCTTAAGCCGTACAGCACCTCCAACTCTGCCTGCCTGCGTCGCGCGTCGGAGCCTTCCTTCCGCACCCGCTCTGATAGGCGACTGCCCACCACGGCGACCGTCAAAAAGGCGAAGATGTTTAACCAAACCTGAGGATCATTGATGGTAAGACGCTCAAGTTTTCGAAGAAAATAGAAGTTATACGCTGCGGTAGCTGCGATGGACGTGGCCAAAGCATAACGCAAGCCCCATCTCGCGGCCAAAAATAAGACCAGCAACAGCAACGTCAACGCTACCGTGGTGGAGTTGAGGTGTACCCAGAGATGAAATACAGCTACAATTCCCGTCAGCATGACTGCTGCGGCCGACCACCGGAAGACTTCCACCAGACGTTGAGCGTTCACAAGGAGATTGTATAATTTGCAAGCCGACTCTACACCCCGCAAAACTCCCGAAGATTGGTTGATTGCTGCCGAGCCGGAAAAGGCTCGCGGTCGCTTCAAGGTCTTCCTGGGCTACGCCCCTGGCGTGGGCAAAACGTTCAGCATGCTGAGCGAAGGCATTCGCCGCCGCCAGCGCGGCGAGGATGTCGTGATTGGAGTCGTCGAATCCCACGGGCGTAAGGTTACCGCTGAACTCGCCGCCCGGCTGGAGCACGTACCCACCCGCGAGATCGACTACAAGGGGACCCTCTTCCAGGAGATGGATGTGGACGCCATCATCGCCCGCAGTCCCCAGGTTGTGCTCATCGACGAGTTAGCCCACACCAACATCGCAGGCAGCCGCAACGCCAAACGATATGAAGACGTCTTCCTCATTCTGGAGGCCAACATCGACGTCCTCAGCACCATCAACGTACAGCACATTGAAAGCCTTACCCCCCGCGTTCAGAGCCTCACCGGAATCCCCGTCCGCGAGACGGTTCCAGACTGGGTTCTTGACCGCGCTGACGAGATCGTCATCTCCGACCTGACGCCCGAGGCCCTGGTCACACGCATGAAGCGCGGCGACATTTACCCGGTCGACCGCGCCGAGCGTGCTCTTGCCAACTTCTTCCGCCGGGGTAACCTGATTGCCTTGCGTGAGATGGCGCTGCATCGCGTCACCCGCGCCGTCGACCGAACATTGGATAACTACGTCAAGCGCAAGCAGCTTGGCCCGCACTGGTCGGTCTCGGAGAAGGTGGCCGTATGCATCAGCTCCCGTCCTCAGGCCCGAGACCTGATTGCCCGTGGCGCCCGGCTGGCCGAGGGGTTGGGGGGAGAACTCTATGTTCTCCACGTCCAGTCCGAGAAGGATGAGTCCGCAGAGTGCAAGCGCAACCTGGAGGCCAGCATCAAGTTCGCGGAGAACCTGGGTGCCCACATCATCCATCTTGCCCCAGGCAAGCACATCGCCTCCGCTACCGCCGCATTCATCACCGAGCATCGCATCACCCAGGCCATGTTCGGCCGCTCGGCTCTCCACGGCCTGCGCAAGTACCTGTATTTCCTGGCCATCCAGCGTTTTCTCTCGGAAGCTCCGCACGTCGACCTGCACATCATCAACCAGGAGATCCATTAGAACCTGGACATTCATGAGAATCATGCGATCCCTTGGCCGAACCTGGCCTAAGCAGAGCGCCCAGGACCTGCCCCATGCGCATCCTTGTAGTAGACGATGAACGACAGATTACCCGTGTGCTGCGCACCTCACTGCGGAGCTATGGCTATGAGGTCGTTGTCGCCGATAACGGCATGCAGGCCTTTGACCTCTTCCGCACCCAATCTCCGGATCTGATCATCACGGATCTCGGCATGCCGGAGATGGGGGGAATCGAACTCACCCGAGCCATCCGCCGCATCTCTGATACCCCCATCATCGTCCTTTCCGTCCGTGAACAGGAGACCATGAAGATCAACGCCCTCGATGAGGGCGCTGACGATTACGTCACCAAACCATTCAGCATGCCTGAACTCTTGGCGCGCGTCCGAGCCAATCTGCGCAAGATCAACCAAACAGAGCCTCCGCCTGCCCATCTCACGGTAGGCTGCCTGTTCATCGACTCCGCTGCTCGAGTCGTCCGGGTCGGCGAGGTCGAGGTTCACCTAACCCCCAAGGAGTTCGACCTCCTCCTTCTCTTCGCCAATAACCCCAATCGCGTCCTCGCCCACAAGTATCTTCTGCGGCAGATCTGGGGACCCGCAGGCGAAGATCAACCCGAGTACCTTCGCGTTCTCATCGCGCAACTACGCAAGAAACTGGATCCCACCGACAGCTCCCGGTTCATCACAAGCGAACCTTGGGTGGGCTATCGGCTGCGCTCTGAACTTACAAGTTCTTAACGACTTCTCTATAGACTTCCTACGCCCTACAACCTTCCAATAACAATCGAGGTTGAAATGAAAGCGATGGCCACACATTCCGCTGCCCGCAATGCCCCATCGGCCCTTAGCGCAGGCCGAGACATCTCGAACATCCGCTTGTCCAGCTCTTGGGCGGTTGGCAAGCTGGATCACGACGCAGCCTCTCAGCCTCTCCTGTGTACTCGTTTCAACCTCAATTGGCAGGAGTTCGCCATACATCCTTGTCAAGTTCTCAGCCAAATCATCCGCTAACGGAGCAAACCCATGGCCGATCTAGTTGCACTGATCACCCTTGCCGTCCTCTTTCCCCTGTCCATTCTCTACATCCACGGCTGTGAACACCTGAGAGGAGGCAAGCGATGATAGAAGACGTCATTCTCCTGATCATCAGCGCTCTGTTGCTCGCTTATCTTGTTTACGCACTCCTGCGTCCGGAGAAGTTCTAATGTCGCTCAACGGCTGGCTTCAAATTACCCTGTTCATCACCCTTACTCTGCTGCTCGCCAAGCCCATGGGCCTTTACATGGCTCGAGTCTTTGAGGGCCGCCGCACCTGGCTGGATCCCGTTCTTATACCCTGCGAGCGGCTTCTCTACCGCCTCACCGGCGTCAACCCCAACGAGGAGATGCGTTGGACGGAGTACTGCGTCGCCATGCTCGTCTTTACGGCGGCCACGGTAGTTCTCACTTACGTCATTCAGCGCCTGCAGGTTTACCTCCCCTTCAACCCGCAGCACCTGCCCGGAGTAGCGCCTGCGCTCGCCCTCAACACCGCCGTCTCCTTCTCCACCAACACCAACTGGCAGGCTTACACTCCAGAGTCCACCATGAGCTATCTCACTCAGATGCTTGGACTCGCCACGCATAACTTCTGGTCCGCTGCCACTGGCATCGCCCTTGCCATTGCCTTCATCCGCGGTATCGTTCGGCGCGAGATGAAGACCCTGGGCAACTTCTGGGTTGACGTGACCCGCGCAACTCTCTGGATCCTTCTGCCTATCTCCATCGTTCTGGCGCTGGTCTACACGTCCCAGGGCGTGATCGATAACCTGAAGCCCTACACGACAGCTACTTTGGTCCAGCCGATGACGGCCACATCCACCGGAGCCGACGGCAAGACAACCACCAGCACAGTGACCACGCAAACCATCGCCCAGGGCCCCACAGCCTCCCAGGAGTCCATCAAGGAACTCGGCACCAACGGCGGTGGCTTCTTCAACGCCAACAGCGCGCATCCCTTTGAGAACCCAACTCCGCTCACCAACTTTCTGGAAATGCTCTCGATTCTTCTGATTCCTGCCGGTCTGGTTGTTACCCTCGGCAAGATGGTCGGCTCACCCAAACACGGCTGGGCCGTGCTCGCCTGCATGACCATCCTCTGGTTTTTAGGCGTCTTCACCTGCTACTGGGCTGAATCTCAACCCAACCCCCTCTATCACAACGTTGACCAGAGCAACTCCTACATGCTTCAGTCCGGCGGCAACATGGAGGGCAAGGAAGTTCGTTTCGGCATCACTGGCTCCGCACTCTTTGCCACCGTCACCACGGATACCAGTACCGGAGCCGTCAACTCCATGCATGACTCCTTCATGCCTCTCGGCGGACTCGTTCCCATGGTCAACATTCTCCTCGGAGAGGTCATCTTTGGCGGCGTCGGTTCCGGTCTCTACGGCATCATCGTCTTCATCATCATCTCGGTTTTTATCGCCGGCCTGATGGTAGGCCGAACTCCCGAGTACCTGGGCAAGAAGATCGAGGCGTTCGACGTCAAGATGGCCATGCTGTTCCTGCTGATCTTCCCGCTCGTTATCTTAGGGTTCTCTGCCGTCTCTCTTCTTATGCCCAACATTGGCCTCGGTTCTCTGAGCAACCACGGACCTCATGGTCTCTCTGAGGTTCTCTACGCCTACGCCTCGGCCGCGGGCAACAACGGCTCCGCCTTCGCCGGTCTTAACGCCAATACCAACTGGTACAACTACTCGCTCGCCGTGACCATGTTCTTCGGCCGCTTCATGATGATCGTTCCCATGCTGGCCATCGCCGGGAACCTTGCAGGCAAAAAAATTACCCCGGAGACTGCCGGAACCTTCCCCGTCACTACGCCGACCTTCACCGTTCTTCTGCTCTCAGTCATCATCATCGTCGGCGCGCTCACCTTCTTCCCTGCGCTCTCTCTCGGCCCCGTCCTGGAGCACCTGCTCCTGCACGCTGGCCACGCCTTCTAGGCAAATCTCAATTCGGAGATATCATGTCCACTGCAACTCAAGCCAAAGGCCAGCGCCGTTCCCTCTTCGATCCTGCAATTACCCGCCGGGCATCCAAAGACGCTCTCCTCAAGCTATCGCCCAGCCACATGATGAAGAACCCGGTGATGTTTGTCGTTGAAGTCGGCAGCGTCCTCACCACTGTCCTTCTCTTCACCGACCTGCTCACCCACAAGGGTCACTTCGTCTTCAATCTCCAGATCACCCTCTGGCTGTGGTTCACCGTCCTCTTCGCCAACTTCGCTGAGGCCATGGCGGAAGGCCGCGGCAAGGCCCAGGCCGACACGCTGCGCCGGGCCAAGTCTGAGACCACCGCATACAAGATCACCAAATCCGGCTCGATCGAGGAGATTCCCAGCGCTCAGCTCCGCTCTGGAGATCTGGTCCGCGTCCTCGCCGGCCAGATGATTCCCGGCGACGGCGAGGTCGTCGAGGGCGTCGCCTCCGTCGACGAGTCCGCCATCACGGGTGAGTCGGCTCCCGTCATTCGCGAAGCCGGTGGCGACCGGTCGGCCGTCACCGGCGGTACCCGTGTCCTCTCCGACGAGATCAAAGTGCGCATCACCTCTAACCCCGGCGAGACCTTTCTGGATCGCATGATCGCCTTGGTAGAAGGCGCGGAACGTCAAAAGACCCCCAACGAGATCGCTCTCAATATCCTCCTGGCCGGCCTCACCATCATCTTCCTTCTGGCCGTAGTTACTCTCCAGCCCTACTCGGTTTACTCGGCCGCTCCGCAGACCGTCTTTGTCCTGGTCTCGCTGCTCGTCTGCCTCATCCCCACCACCATTGGTGGCTTGCTCTCCGCCATCGGCATCGCGGGCATGGATCGGTTGGTACAGCACAACGTCCTCGCCATGTCCGGCCGCGCCGTTGAAGCCGCGGGCGACTGCAACACCCTGCTGTTGGACAAGACAGGCACCATCACCATCGGCAACCGCGAAGCTTGCGAGTTCCTCACCGCGCCCGGCGTCGAGAGCAACCAACTCGCCGACGCCGCCCAACTCTCCTCGCTGGCCGATGAGACCCCCGAAGGCCGCTCCATCGTGGTCCTAGCCAAACAGCGGTTCGGTCTGCGCGGCCGCGAACTGGCTCATCTCAACGCTGAGTTCATCCCCTTTTCTGCGACTACCCGAATGTCCGGAATCGAGGTCGACGGCCGCAGCATCCGCAAAGGTTCTGTCGATGCCATCTCCGCCTACCTCGTAGAACATGGCTCCCGGCTTCCGGACCAGGTTCGCGAGTCAGTCGAATCCATCGCCCGCTCTGGAGGCACTCCTTTGGTCGTGGCTGAAAATGGCCGAGCTCTGGGCGTAATCCACCTCAAGGACATCGTCAAGGGCGGCATGAAGGAGCGTTTTGACCATCTCCGCGCCATGGGCATTCGCACCGTCATGATCACGGGAGACAATCCCCTTACCGCCGCCGCCATCGCTCGCGAGGCCGGCGTGGATGACTTTCTTGCCGAAGCCAAGCCCAAGGACAAGATGGATCTGATCAAGCGCGAGCAAGCCGAAGGAAAGCTCGTCGCCATGACCGGCGATGGCACCAACGATGCTCCGGCTCTGGCTCAGGCCGATGTAGGCGTGGCCATGAACTCCGGCACCCAAGCTGCCAAAGAGGCAGGAAACATGGTGGACCTCGACTCCAACCCCACCAAACTCATCGAGATCGTCGGCATCGGCAAACAGCTCCTGATGACCCGTGGCGCCCTGACCACCTTCTCCATCGCCAACGACGTAGCCAAGTACTTCGCCATCATTCCCGCCATGTTTGCCGGCGTATTCCCGGTGATGAACAAGCTCAACATCATGCACCTCAACAACCCCCAGTCGGCAATTCTCTCCGCAGTGATCTTCAATGCCATAATCATCGTCGCGCTCATCCCGCTGGCTCTGCGCGGAGTCAAATACCGCCCCATGTCCGCGGCCGCCATGTTGCAGCGCAATCTCATCGTCTATGGGGTGGGCGGCATCATCGCTCCGTTCCTCGGCATCAAGCTCATTGACATGCTCATCACAGCGCTTCATCTTGCATAAAGGTGCATCCGTGAAAAAGACCCTCATTACCTCGGTTTTGTACACCATCGTCACGGCCATTCTCCTCGGTCTGGCCTACCCTATGCTCGTCCTCGGCCTTAGCCATCTCCTCTTTCCCCACCAGGCCGACGGATCCCTGATCACCCGCAACGGCAAGGTGGTCGGCTCTGCACTGATCGGCCAAGCCTTCAGCGGCGACATGTACTTCCACAGCCGCCCCTCGGCCGCCGGCAACGGCTACGACCCCACTGCCTCCGGCGGCTCCAATCTGGCTGCCACCAGCTCGGCGCTGATCACTCGCATCGACGCCAGCGTTGCCGCGGAGAAGATCGGCAACACGCCCGTCCCAGTCGATCTGGTCACCGCCTCTGGTTCCGGCCTTGATCCGGATATCTCTCCGGCTGCGGCCTACTATCAGGCCCCTCGCATCGCACAGGCCCGCCATCTTCCGATATCTACTGTCAATCGCCTCATCGAGGACCACATCACGCAGCGCCTCTTCGGCCTCCTTGGCGAACCCCACGTCAACGTCCTCGAGCTGAACCTGGCCCTCGACAGCCAATCCGCCCATTAAACCCACTTCCGAAAGATCCGGTCAGTTGCAGGCACCACCCCAGGCCCCTCATTTTGGAGAAATGTCGCCGGCATCACCGTCGGAGGCGATGAGATTCAATCGACGCATCTTCCGTCGCAGCTTCTGGTCAACCACATTGCCGCCAGTGAAGCAGTGCTACTCCCAGACTCCGGAAATGACTTCGATGCTGCCGTACAGGAGCTGGAGATCGCCTTGCTCACCGCGGCCCTTCGCCGCAGTCAGGGCAACAAGGCGGCCGCTGCCCGTCTGCTGCACATCGACGGCCAGCGGATC
>JAJYZE010000048.1 GCA_021800195.1 Acidobacteriota bacterium | reverse complement strand
GCGTTGAGCAATGATACCCAGGTCCGTATGCGCGAGGCAGCGGTACAGAAGGCGGAGGCGGAACTAAAAGCAACGCGCGACGTTTATATCCCCAGCATCGAAGCCAGTCTTGGATACGGGGAGGGAGTTGGCGTCCCGACGGCTTTGCCTACCGTGGTCAGCCTTACTACTCAGTCTTTGGTCTTCAACTTCTCGCAACGCGACAACATCCGCGCCGCCGCCTCCGGACTGGAGGCAGCAAAGTTGTCCCTCGAGGATACGCGCAGTCAGATAGAACAGGATGTGGCAACGACGTATCTCAATCTGGACAGTGATCAACGCAAGATGAAGGTGATGGACCAGGAGGTCGGCGATGCGGATCGGCTGGTAACCATTGCTCAGGAGCGCCTGGATGCCGGAGAAGATACGCGGATGGATCTGCTCAAGGCGCAGCGGACCGCGGCTCAGATTCAGTTGAACAAGATGGATCTGCAGGATGACATAGCTTCCCTGAGTGATCATCTGTCGAGACTGATCGGGCTGCGCGACGATCAGATCATCACCATCGAGAGTTCCATTCCATCCGTCCCGGCTGTCGAAGTTTCCCCGTCCATCAAAAACCCGCCAGATAGCGCCGCCATCCAGGCTGCGATGGACAGCGCCAGGAGCAAGCAGGAGTTGGCATTTGGAGAGAGCCGTTACCTGCTGCGGCCCGAGTTTACCTTTGGGATGAATTACACCCGCATCGATACCAGCCAAAACGCCTATACGACTTACTATCCAGCCTTTTTGAACAAGAGCGAAAATGCCATCAGCGTGTACTTGACCATGAATCTTCCCATCTACGACCGCCAACATAAGGATCAGTCCAATGAGGCGGCGGCCGAGGCGCGTCGGGCGTACTTTGAATCGGAGTCCCAGCGTGAACACTTTTTGGAAGGACGCAAGAAGTTGCGGCGGAACGCGGCGGAACTGGCCGCGCGCAGCAACCTTGCCGGACTCGACCAGGCGATTGCCCAGGAGCAGGTGAAGGTGATTGAGACCCAACTTAATTCCAGCAGCAGTACAAGCCAGCAGCCGATGACGCCGGAGGATGAACAGAGAGCACGGATGGAAGAAGAAGATCGAACCCTGGATCTGCTGGACTCTGAATATCAACTGCAACAGTCGCGGCTAAATCTGCTGGAGCAGACCGGCGGCCTTCAACTGTGGCTCAGAAATGCCGCCGCGCTCTCTGAGGGCTTGCCAACAGGTGCTCTAAACCATTGATTTAAATCCGCTTCCAAAAAATCAAGCAGATTCCCATGGACACCTCGTCTAAACCGACAGGAACCCGTAAGCTCCGGGGTTCATGGACCGAAGATGGTAAAATGGTGAAATCATTATGCCGCTGAAGACACTTCTCCTCAATCCGCCGTCCTTTGAAAACTTTGATGGAGGCGCCAGTTCCCGCTGGCCTGCGACTCGAGAGATTGAGTCCTACTGGTACCCTGTCTGGTTGACCTATCCGGCCGGAATGCTGGAGGGTTCCCGGCTTCTCGATGCTCCTCCTCACCATGTGAGCGCGCAGGAGACCATTGAAATCGCCAAAGAGTACGAGTTTTTGGTGCTTTTCACTTCTACCGTGGGCTGGTCCGGGGACCATGCGCTGGCGCGGGCCATCAAAAAAGCCAACCCGGGGTTGAAGATCTGCTTCGTTGGGCCGCCCGTAACCACCGACCCGGACCGCGCCCTGAACGAGTGCGAGGTCATCGACTTCATCTGCCGCCGCGAGTTCGACTTTTCGGTAGTCGAGTTCGCCAACGGGAAACCTCTTCAGGAGATCCTGGGCATTAGCTACAAGGACGCCGACGGTGTGATTCAGCATAATCCGGACCGCCCGCAGGTGGAAGACCTGGATGCTATGCCGTGGGCGACCAAGATCTACAAGCGCGACCTCGATGTCACCCGGTACAACGTACCGTTTCTTTTGCATCCTTACATCGCTCTGTATTCCACGCGCGGCTGTCCGGCGCAATGCACCTTCTGTCTGTGGCCGCAGACCCTGAGCGGACACGCCTGGCGCAAGCGCTCCACGGATGATGTTGCCGCAGAGATGAAGTGGGCCAAGGAGAACTTCCCCTTTGTCAAGGAGTTCTTCTTCGACGACGATACCTTCAACATCCAGAAGGTACGCACCATCGAGTTGTGCGAGAAGCTCAAGCCACTCGGCCTCACCTGGAGTTGCACCAGCCGGGTGACCACGGACCGCGACACGTTGAAGGCGATGAAGGAGGCTGGCTGCCGGCTGCTGATCGTCGGCTTCGAGTCCGGCGATCCCCAGATCCTGAAGAACATCAAAAAAGGCGCTACCGTGGAACGCGCGCGGGAGTTCGTCAAGGACTGCCATGACCTCGGTTTGGTTATCCATGCGGACTTCATTCTCGGTCTGCCCGGCGAGACCAAGGATTCGATCCGCAACACCATCAACTTCGCCAAGACGCTGGACTGCGAAACCATCCAGGTCAGCGTCGCCCATGCTTACCCCGGCACAGAGTTCTATGAGTTCGCCAAGCGCAATCACTTCATCACCAACGAGAAAATGGAGGACGGCGGTGGACACCAGATGGCGCACATCGAGTATCCCGGCCTGCCCACTGAGTACGTGATGGAGATGGTGCACAAGTTCTATGACGAATACTACTTTCGCCCCAAGGCCGCGGCCCGGGTGGTGTGGAAGGCGATTGTGAACCGCGATGTGCCTCGTCTCTACGTCGAGGCTAAGAGCTTCCTGAAACTGCGCTCGCAGCGCAATAAGGCGGCTCGCCTCAAGCGGGAAGAGAATGCGCTGAAGGCCGGAAAAGGCGTCGGGCAGAATGCGTAGAAGCCTCTAAGGGCAAGGGCGGCCGGCCATCGACGCTGGCCGCCCTTCCTTTTTGAACAACCCTCCCGAAGGCGCTCAACGTCCTGCAACCATGAAGGAAGGCCCGTGAAACACGTTCTGAGGCCATCGCAGTATGCGATTCTCCTTGGCGTCATGCTCTCAGCCTCCGTCGGAGACTCTTTCCTCAAACGAGGCATGGAACAGGTGGGGGCGGTCAACCTGCGTCACCCGGACCTGCTCTGGCATGCCCTTTTCAATCCCTATGTGGATATCGGGATTGTTTTGCTCATTGGCTTCTTTTCCCTCTACACCACCGCTCTGAGCTGGGCGGACCTGACCTTTGTGATGCCGGCCACCGCCTTCGGCTACGTGGTGCTCGCTCTGATGGGAAGGTTCTGGCTGCATGAGCATCTGTCCCTGTGGCGCTGGCTCGGGATCCTGCTGATCGTCGCCGCGGTAGGCTTTGTCGCCGGTGGGCCGTCGCGAACAGGGCATCCGGAGCTCGATCGGATGGATGCGGGCATCGGCAGATGAGATCTTCCCCACTGCATGTCTGGTCGGCCATCCTGTTTGTCGCCACACTCGCCGTGCTGGGTGAGGTGATGATCGCCGCAGGGATGCGCCAGCTGGGCGATCTGGATGAGCTTCGTTCCCGGCGCGGACTGGGCGGAACCATCGCCGCTGTGCTGACCAACTCACGATTTGTGGTGGGAGCGCTGTGCATGGCGTTGAACTTCTTCTCCATGCTGTTCGCTCTGAGCATCGCCAATCTTTCACTGGCTGGGCCGGCCATCGCCGCTCTTACCTACGTCGGCAACGCCGTGGCTGCAAGGTTCTTCCTGCGCGAGCATGTGGACCGGAGACGCTGGCTGGCTACCCTATGCGTGGTGTTAGGCGTGATCCTCCTGTCGCGCTAAAGCAGTTTCAGTGTAGGCGTACCCAATGCCTCGACTTCTATGGGCGTTTTCCCCAATGAAAACGCCACTGTAAGCCCTCCTCGGGACACTCATCAACACTGAAAATGCTATAGAGCGGCTTCCGCCCAAGCCGCTCCGGCCGGAGCAAAACAAGCGCAATCCCTGGCGAAGAAGATGCGCCTGACCTTGCCAACGGTCATCCGTACTGCGCTCCGTCCATCGTCACACCGCGATAAGGCCGTCGCAGATACATCCTGTTCCGGAGAGCACATTGACTGGGACGGATTGGTCGGGGCTGAGCAATTGCAAACGGCGCAGTGCCGGAAGCAGGCGGAGGACGGGTAGAGCCGCGGCGACCACCAGAAAACAGGGAGCCGGATCATCCCGGGGATCTGGTCTGGCAATCGAGAGAGACCCAGCCGCCGCGGCGGTTCCCGGCAGACGGACCTCCACGCCGTGGTCATCCGGGAAACAAATCGCCGCTGCGTCAGTTTGAGTTCAGGCGCATGCGATCAAAGCTGGGCTTTGCTCTGCTCACGGCTTCCATCTCAACGATGGGCATGGGGCTCTTGACCTTGCCGGGAGTTGGAAGTTGCCTTTGACTCGGAGATAGCGGCCAGAGGGGATCTCCAGACAAAAACCTGGCCTCAAAGATCTCACACGGCGCCGGCTTGCTGATCAGGAAGCCTTGCATCTCGTCACAGCCGAGCAACCGCAGAAGGTTTAACTGCTCTTCCCGTTCAACGCCCTCCGCAACCACATTCAGGCGCTTGGCGTGGGCCAGGTCCACGATCGCCTTGATTTGGGTCGCTCTTGCCGGAGATTCGATCAGATCCGCTACAAAGGACCGATCCACCTTAAGCGTATCCAGGGGGAGCCGGGAGAGGTTTCGCAGCGACGCAAAGCCGGTTCCAAAATCATCCAGAGCGACGGTGACGCCCATGGCGCGAATCTGGCTCAGGATGCTGGTGCTTTGTTCGATGTCCTCCAGAATCATTCCCTCGGTAATCTCCAGCTCCAACCCTGAGGCCGCATCCGGGTAGCGGCTGACGGCCCATTCGATGTCAGAGAGAAACTGACGATGCCGTAAATGCGCGGGGGAGACATTCACGGCAATCCTGACTTCAGGAAGCTTCATGCGCCGCCAGCGCTCAACGTCTCTCATCACCCTTCCCAAAGTCCAGCGCCCCACGTCAATGATCAGCCCGGTTTCCTCCAACAGCGGGATGAAGTGATTCGGAGGCACCAGGCCGCTCTCGGGATCGTTCCACCGAATCAGGGCCTCGACTCCGCTGAGATGGCCATCGCGAAGGCTGACCTTGGGCTGGTAATACAGAACGTACTGCTCTTCGTCCATGGCTCGGTGCAGTTGATTCTCCAGAACAAAGTTCGCGGCGGCCTTCTCGCTCATCGGACGCAGATGGAACAGATATCGGTTCCCGCTTGCCCTGGCCTGCTTCAGGGCGACCTCCGCCTGCTTGAAGAGCGTCCAGGCATGACCTCCGTCCTCGGGGTACATGGCGATCCCCACCTTGACACCAAGCCGCAGAGGGTTCTCCGGGCCGCCAAAATACTGTGTCTGGAACCGGTTCACCCAGCGCTCGATGAGCATCTCGGCATCCTCCTGCGGCTGGATTGTGGGGATGAGAAACGCAAAGTGATCTCCACCCAGCCGCGCCGCCATGCCTGGATCGTTCGTCTCGGCGATTAACCATGCGGCAACCTGCCTCAGAACTTCGTCGCCACCGGAGCTCCCCAGGCTTTCGTTCACGTTCCGAAAGCGCTCCAGATCGAAGCACACCAGCGCAAGCCGGCGTCCTCCCTCACTGGCTCCGCGCAGACAGCGCGCAACGCGAGCCATGAATCGCGGACGATTGGACAGGCCTGTCAGCACATCATAACTTGCCAACCGATGCAGCCTCTCACGCTGCTCCATGTGCTCCAGCGCCAACGAGAGAGTCTCTGCCAGCTCTTCCAGCAACCGCCGCTCTTCTCCGTCGAGAGCCGGTTCTTTGCCGACGTGGAGACCAAGGGCGGCCACAGCTACGCCGTCCTGCTGAATCGGCAGAATTACCAGAGAGCCTGCTGAAAAGTCGTACCCGGGGTCAGCTGCGCAGCTCCCTGCCGAAACACCCTGCAACTTGATCTCTAACTCTCGCAAGGGCGCGGCAAGCGGGTCCAGAGAGCCGTCATGAATCCACAGCGGACGGCGCGTGGCCAGCACCCTGCGTATCTCCCCAGCCAGCAGCGTCTCTTCCCGCTCCACAAGGCGTTGTACGTCCAACCCAAGCTCGCCAGAGCATGCCGAGAGGTGAATGCCAGTGCCTCCCGGAGCCGCACCGGCAATCCAGGCAAGGCGGACGGCTTGCACATCCACCAGGATCCGGCAGGTTCCCCGGAAGAGCTGCCGGCGGCTCCGCGCTCGCATGGTCAGGGAGCTGAACTGGCTCCGCATGGCCGCGATTCGCTCCAGATGCAAGACTCTTCTCCGCGCCTCGCCGGGCGGAGCAAGGGGGCAGAGAGATGCGAGCGTGTAACGTGAACCGGCCTCCTCATAGGGCTTCAAACGCATCTCCACAACAATCTCTGATCCGTCCGAGTTGCGCGTCATCACCTTCAGGACGAGATCCAAGCCATTTACCGGGCTCTGCCGCATGGACTCCGCCATCTGCCGTACCCTCTTGGCTTGAATTTGGTTCGGCGCCGAGGAGATCACCCACTCCAGGGTTCTGCCGATCAGTTGCTCGGCTCGATAGCCCAGCAGATCGCACGCGGGCTTGTTGGCTAGCGCAATGGCGGCCTGCGCATCGAACAGAATCAGCGGGGCGGGCAGGTAGCTCAGAAACCGTGCAATCTCTCGCATGCTCTGGCAGCCTCCCCTTCCTACCCGGATTCGCCACTTCCTCTTCTACCTTTGTCTTCCGGCAGACTTTGGACCCTGCGTGAGTGACAATCCCTTGAACCTTGGGCAACAACGTTATTCATCGGCAGGGAGGGAGCAAAGTTCAATCTCTCATGGCCGGCAACAACTTAGCTCTCCGCCGGGGTTGCAAAACGATACAAATCGCGCCGCCGGAATCACCTTCCACGACCTCTTCGGCTCATCTGCCAGGCTGCGCCTGCTGGAGGGCGGAGCTGTGCGGCAGCATGGACTGGGGGGTCTGAGTTAGGACCGCGGCCGTCTGCCGGCACTCAGGCAGGCCCACTGCGGCCGTGGGCCACATCCTGTGGAGAAGACCTGAGGCCGATGAAAACGTTAGGGGAGGCACGCCATCAAGGTGATCCGTGGAGGATACGATGCGGCGTCGTCCAAAGAACTGTCCAGAACTATCCGGGGCGGGGGTGAAGCAGCTTCGCGCAGAGGCCACTGAAGTGACGGTGCCGCACACCCTGCAACCCGTTGGTGCGGCGCCGCCTCCAATGCACACCGGCTATTCGCCCAGGTTTGAGTAACGGTCGGCGCGCGCACCGCCTCGTCAGGCACAAGGCTGAGGCGCTGTCCGCAGCGAGATTCAGGATCAGAACCCCGGTGAAGAGCGAGTGCATCCGTTACGTTTTGATCGATACCGCCGCCGACTGGCAGGCGGATGTGATGGTGGCTGGCTTACAGAGAAGACGAGGGCCGCTGCGCTTCCTCCCGGGCGGGGTAGCTGGGTTTGTGGCCCGTCATGCCAATGGCTCGGTTCAGATGGTCCGCCTTTGGGGGAGGCGATCCGCAGACGCCGAGCGATCGATCATTCCCACATCGTGCCCGGCGGACCGGGCAACTCCGGCAGGGCCGCGAACTCGAAGGAGCCGCACAGCGGCATCACCTTTTGCTGCGCAGACCAGCACGGCAGCGGAGATTTTGCGTCAACGCCATTCCAGGCCGGTGCCTGCCGGCATCGAGCGCGTTGCATCCCTGCTTTTGCAACCGGCAATGATCACGACGAGCGGACTGGGCTGGCTATCCACCCGTCAATTCCACTTAGCAGCGTTTTGCTGAGCCTTTGCAGTTACTGCATCTCCGCTCCGCCGGCCTTGGCGTCCGCACCGGCGCCCGCACCCCGATCCTGCCAGTGTCCCGGTCTGTGGGCAAATCGGCGATCTCTTAGCTTGGTCCACTGCTCGGCCGTAAGAACGGCTCGAAAATCCAACAGCATCTTTGCGTTGGTCTTCTCAAGCTCGGCCCGCGTATCGGCGATCTTGTTGATCTGTGCTACCGCCTTGGCCTCGTCAAAAGGAGTCGCATTCATCAGCGGCTCCAGCATCAGTTGCTGCTCCTGGAGCGTGGCGTGCAGGTGAATCAACTGCAGCCGGCTCTGCAAAAACATGTCGCTCACCCTCTTTTGCTGATCGGCGGTCAGGCCCAGCCTCGCTACCATATGGGGATCCTTCCACCACATGCCCATGGGGAGCAGCCCATCGTCACGCCCCCATCGGCCCAGGCCGTGATCTCGATGCGCAAAGCCCGGACCTCCGGGATAACACCCGTGCTGCGGAGGACCCCAACCATGCGGTCCATGTGAAGGCGGCGCGGGAGCAGGCGGCGGAGCACTCTGCGCTGATGCCGCCGGCTGGCTCGTGCTTTGCGCGGAAGCCAAAGAAGCGGCAAACGCCACCGGGGCTGCCAGCAGAAAAAGCATAGCAAGAGATTTTCTTCTCGTCATTCGTTCTCCTTCGCGTTGGAAGTTGCTCCAGCCACGCTCTGCGGCGCATCTCGGACTGCCAGGGGAAGCATTGCCTGTGGAACGGACGAGTCCAGATCCTGCTCAATATCGCTCATCAGTTGGGCATCCGAAATCTGCCCGGAAGTAGACCGTGCCGACACCGGAACCATCGCCTGTGAGTCTGACGCCACGCTCACCACAACCGCAGAGGAGCGGGTGGCTATCTTGTGCGCATTGACCGGCGGCCTTTGTGTCACGAAAGGAAGCGATCCGCCATTCGGATAAAACAAGGATCCAAAGACGCACAGTAGCGCCGAGGCTGCCGTCAGGCCCCACAAGGCCCACATGGAACGCCACGTCCGGTGGGCCGGAGCCAGCATCACGGCCAGACGCCTTTGCTCTGCCGCCACGCTGATCGCCGCTGTACGCAACTGACTCATCGTCTGGCGCAGTTCCTCAAACTCTTCGCGGCAGGCTGAGCAAACTTGCAGATGGGCGGACTCCAGCGGCGACTCTGCCCCGGAGAGCAAGAGATCAAAGGCTTGGCTGTTCAAGTGCTGCCGTTGCTCTTCACCCCGAGATTGAGATTCCCGTTTGTTCACGCGATCGTTCCCGATGAGGACATGTTGATTCATCTGGGTCTTCCCCCTCTCGGAGTTGTTAGCATTGCGGGGTCGCCGAGCGGAAGGACCTCCGTCCCTTCGTCCGCCCTCTGTTTCGCGCTCTGCTTCGTAGAGTCTTTCTCTGCGCCTCGCCGGCCTTCGCAGCGCGTCTTCAGGCGCCTTCCGGCGCTTGAATCGGATCCGCCCATCCGGATGCTCCGGACGTGGTCCAGCGCCCGGTAGAGATGGCTCTTTACGGTCGGCACCGGCATCTGCATGACCTTGGCAATCTCAGCCAACTCCATCTCCTCGACAAAGCGCAACAAAAAGATGGACCGCTGAGCTCTGGACAGCTTCTTAACCCTCTGCCAGACCCTTTCCAACTCCTGCTGCGCGATCAGCCTGTTCTCCGCCGACTGCGCGGGATGCGGTAACTGGGCCTTGAGATCCTCTGCGCTGACCGCCGTAGCGGCAGCCTTCTTCCAGAACCGGAAGTACTCTGTACGCGTGTGGCTGCGCAGAAGATTCATCGCAATATAGGTCAGCCATGTGGCAATGGAACAGTCTCCACGGAAGCTGGCGCGAGTCCGCCATGCATTCAGGAACGTATCCTGCGTCAAAGACATCGCAACATCGCGGTCATGCACTGACAACAGCAAAAGCCGGAAGATCCGCTCCTCGTAGAGGGCATGAACCGAAGCGATATCGTCAAAGGGCGTGACGCTCTCCTGCATGGTCTCCGCCAACGGCAACTGGCCAGATTGAACACCTTCTTGCGGCATCATAGGCTCTTCGTCCCCGATCTGCTTCTTCTCCTGAATCAAGAGACGCCGCCCCTGCTGAGAAGACTACATCCGCCCAGGCCGTCCGCTGGCCAAAACCAAGAGCCAGAGGAAGCGCCACGCGGAGCATACGGAGAGAAAGAGGGTGGGGGAAGGAATTCAGGACCATTTCAATCCTCGAATCATCCATGGAGGGAGCGGTTGGCCAGGCGCTTCTCGGCTTGGGCCGCGCCGACGCCCTCCCGGCAGGAACCAACGCCGATCCACCCGGGTCTGGGCGGCAGACCGTCTTCCCCGCCGAGCCATCTGGGGGCGGGTGACAGGAGAGCCGGCGTCTGGAAGGCTCTCCAGAGCGCAGAATTTCTGCAGGCAAAGGCCCGGCAGGCCCTCTTCCTTACACAGAGACAACGTGGTGACGCACGTCAGCGCCGCGCACCCAGAAGATGACATCCTCGGCGATGTTGGTGGCGTGATCCCCGATCCTCTCCAGATTGCGCGAGATGATCAGCGTATCCAGCGCCTGCGGGGCGCAATCCGGTTGGCTTTTGATCAGAGTGGTAAGCGAGTGGAAAGCCTCCCGGTTGATCTCATCCACCTGGTCATCCAGCATCAGCACCGACTGCGCACGATCCGCGTCCCCCTCAATAAACGCCTGCAGAGATTTGCGCACCATAGCCGAGGCGAGCTGCGCCAGCCGGGGAATATCCACTGGAAGATCTACCTTGGGCTGCTGGCCCAGATCCTGTACCCGCATGGCGATACCGGCGGCCTGATCGCCCATGCGCTCCAGATCGACGTTGATGTGGATGACCGCCAGAATGAATCGCAGATCCACCGCCAGCGGATGCTCCATGGCCAGCAGATCCAGCGCCAGTTGATCGACCTCTAACTCCATCCGGTTGATGGCCGGCTCGGAGTTCCGAACCTGTTCGCAAAGACTGTAATCGCGGGAGGAGTAGGCCTCGGTGGCGCGCTGGATGGCCTGTTCCACCAGACCGGCCATCACCAGAAGGCGCTCCTTCAACTCATCGAGACTCTGCTGGAACTTGATCCGAATCATTCAAACCTCCCCTTGACGTGGCCGCTTAAACCTCTGCCGGAGGGGTTCGTGAGGATCCTTGCTGCTGCATCCAATCTACCCGCCAACCCGTCAGCAAAAATCCGGTCTGCTCCACAACACGCCCCATTGCCTGCACAGGATGCGTCGCTATCCCAATCGTATACCGCCTCTTCACAGGGTGGTCCGATCTGTTTGAAGAAGGTTTCAGATTTTTTGGGTAGACATTTGGTTCCTCAGAATCGCCTCTCCGCCAACTTCGAAAACCTTGATCTTCCGGGCCTCTGATCTAGGCTGTCAGATCGAGGCTGTTTGCCGCGGCGGGAAAGCGCCCGACCGTTTCCCCACGTTTCCGTCCGGCCTTACTCCCACGGTCGGCCGGCTCGCTCTGCCATCGGCGCCTTCGCGGAGCGCCGCGCAACGATCCTTTCCGGCGATGACCCACCTCCGAGATCGATTTCGGCAAGCACCTCGCCGAAGGTCGAGAGTGCCGCTGGGCTTGGCTCTCTCTGCGGCTACCCGCAAATCGATGGCCCCTGCGCTCCATCCCCGCCCCGTTGCAGCCGGAACCCCAGACCAACCGTCTTCAGCCCGCGCGAGTCACTCGTCTTGGCCCACCTCTGGGATCTGGCCCTTCCTGAAAGCTTGTTGATCCTTCCGGCAGACCACCGCTGAAATCGTCGTCCTACGAGCCATGGAGGGCGAAGATCCTCGCCGCCCCCATGGCTCCTTCATGCCCTAGGGGATGTAGTAGCGCATGCTGACGTGGATCATGGGCTCAGTGGCGCGCGGCCCTGTGGGGGTGGTGGAGGAGCCGATGCCGGACCAGAGGTTACGCTGAATATAGCTGTACGTGACCCAGTACTGGAGCCGGCCCTTGCTCGCACTATCAAACACGCGGTAGATAAAACCGCCCATCGCCTCCTGAATGTATCGCGTGGGAGAGGCGCAGTTGGGGGCCGCGGGAGAACCACCCCCGCCGGCAGTGGGGATGCTGCTGGGTAGGTTATAGCAGCCGGTGTCGTTCAAAGTTTGGGGACCATAACCGATCAATTCGGTAGTGGTCCCAAACGTGACTGGATAGACCGTGCGCTGGTCATACTCGCCGCCGTAGTAGGTAAAGACCTCGAGCTTGCGGGTGGGGTGCCCCACCAGGCTGAACATGCCGTGGTAGTTGCGAATCGGCTCCAGTTCCTCATTCGGCTTGATTGTGGCGTCGGCAAGCTGGGAGGATCCGTAACGTCCCACGCCAGTGCCTCCCATCCCCTGAATGCCAATCTCCCAGTTTCTGGTCGGGTACACCCGAACGGCGCCAAAGGCGCCCCCAGCTGGGGCGGTGTTGCTCTCCAGAGTGGTGCCGTACGTATAGGCATTGACCGTGGTTCCCGGAGTCGCCGGGAAGAACTCGTTGCGCATGAAGCGGGCGATGCCGCCGAACTCCACGTGAATCCATGGCTGATCGTAGGCCGCCTTCACGATGAAATCAGGAGCCAGGTTATTGGCATAGGTGGTAATTGCGCTGCTTCCCGGGGTGTTCCCTGCTCCGATCGACTGCGCAGCGTTGTACAGGCCGCCACTGTTGCCGGCCCCTCCGAAGAAGAACTGGGTAGGAATGTCGCCGGCGGCCGTAAAGTTCGTAATCTGAGCCTGCGCGGCAGCGGCAGCGACGGAAAACGCTCCGGTATCGTAGTTGCCCCAGCGCTGCTGCACGCGCAACTCCGGTTGACGGGTCCACGAATAGCCGACCAAGTACTGTGGATCAATCGTCTCCGGCTGAATCTCGGTTCGCGCATCCGTCCCCTTGCGATCTTCGGTGACCAGAGACCACATCTGGCCGCCGGTTACGGTAAAGCCGTTGGGCAGAGCGCCCTGACCCCAGATCTGCCGTTGACGTAACACATAGCTGTTGCTCTGGTTGTTATTCGATGAGGTGCCGGTGCCCAACCAGTCCATCTCGTAGTAACCAGTCAGCATGTAGCTTCCGGCATCGCCTGTCACCAGCATGGAGAGCCGGCTCTGACGTCCGGAGAAGTTCATCTCGCTCACATGTCCTTGGTTCGCGCTAGGGAACGGAACACCATTGAAGGGTGTGTTGATGCCCGAGTTGGTGGAGTGCTGCCGCCACACACCTTCAAATGCGGCGAAGCCGCCCGGAGTAATATTCACGCCTTTATAGTGCACGGCTGTGGGCGACTCCGTCTCTCGCCGTAGCTGCTGGTCCGTCAGGATCACAGTCTGGTTCAGATTCGCCTGCGTGGTCTGCAGTTGGGTGACGCTGCCGGAAACGGCGCTCACCTTCGCGCTGCTCCCTTCGGCTGCCTGCTTCGCCTGCTGCGCTGCGGACGCCGCGGCGGCGGCCTGCGCCTGCGCATCGGCTGCCGTCTGCTGGGCGCTGGCAGCGGTCTGCTGCGCACTCGTCGCCTCTCCGCTCTTGGCGTGGATTTGCTGCTTCAGGTCGTTGATCTCCTGCTGCTGGTCCCGCAGCGCCTCGCGCATCTCGCGTAGCTGCCTCGCTTCCTTGCTCTCCTTGCGATCCTTCACGTGGTGGACGTTCCCCTGGGGCAGAGTGGCATCGGCCGTCTGGGCGCTCAGCCGAAGCTGCGCCCCCCACAGCGTCGTCACCACTAGAACAGCACGCAGCACTCTCTCTGGTCGCATCGTCTCTCGCGGACTTTGGCTAAGGCGGGAGCCTCCCGCAGGCCTGGGTAAACAGTCTTGCCAGTTTTGTCCGAGCTTTGATCCTCGCAACCTTATGTGAGGCGATTAAGAACAGACGATGAATAGAGTGTTAATCGTCACGAATATGGCCGCGTTTTCCACCGTCGACGTAAGCCAGAAATCAGCGCATGGCCTTCCCCTTCAGAACCTTCAGCAAGGCTGGCCCCACCCAGACCACGAATGGCTAAACAGAACACCTCAGGAAGC
>JAJYZE010000047.1 GCA_021800195.1 Acidobacteriota bacterium | reverse complement strand
CTTCGGCCTTTTGATAGCGGGGCAAGCTGGACTCCAGCGGCAGCGCCAGGCCACGATGCATGGACACGGCCTGCAGCCCGCCCAGCCGCAGCTTCATGCAAGCAATCTGCATCCTCACGGCCTCGTTGGGGAAGCGGTCAAACGGCGTAGCGTCTCCGTTGGCCCGCAGCATCTCCGTATACTCGGCCAGGCGACGGCGCAGCTCTACGGAGATGGGCGCCTGACGGGTGGAAGAGGCCAACTGGTTGAACAGTTCGGTCAACTTCGTCACATAGTAGTCGTGCGCCAGTTCGCGGGCGAGCGCCAGCGACTCCCGGGTGGCCTCGGCCGTCACAAACGGATTGCCGTCGCGGTCGCCGCCAATCCAGGAGCCGAATCGCACCAGAATCGGCAGATCAGCCAACTGAGTCGGCTCCGGCGCGGGGAACTCCGCGTCCAGGGCGCTGGCGATCTCCGCATACAGCACCGGAATGGTGGCGAACAGGGACGCATCATAGTAATCCAGCGCCATGTTCACCTCGTCGCGGACCGTCGGCCGTTCATGGCGCACCTCATCGGTCTGCCACAGAGCGGTGATCTCCGCCAGCAGCGCTGCCTCCAGAGCCTCCAGCTCCGTCACCGGGAGAGGGATGGCGTCCAGCCTCTCCAGCAGGTCGGAGATGCTGCGCCGCTTGAACATCACGCTGCGCCGGGCTACCTCCGTGGGATGCGCGGTGAAGACAGGCGTGATGCAGATCCGCTCCAGCAGCGTCATCACGATCTCGCGCGAAAACCCGGCGGCGCGCAGCCGGCGCAGCGTCCCGCGCAGGCTGCCGCGCTGGGGCTTGGATCCCAGGTTCAGCAGAGCCGAGCGCCGCCGGCGCTTGCGATGGTTGGTCTCCGCCAGGTTGATCAGTTCAAAGTAGAAGGCGAAAGCCCGCGCCAGAAAGAAGGCTGTCCGGGCATCCAGCGCGGTCTCCTTGACCAGCGACTGCGCCTGTTCCAGGTAGCTTCCCGCCGCCTCCACATCACCCTTGGCATCGGCCTGACGGCGCGCAATGGCGATCCGCCGCAGGCTCTCCACGGCTCCAAACAGCTCATCTCCAGGCTGCTCCCGCAATACCTGTCCAAGCAGCGATCCCAAAGACCGCACATCGCGCCGTAACGGAGCCTCCTTGGCGGGGCTGGTTCGGGCTTCAAGTTCTGCAAGACGTTCAGGCCAACAGGAGGGGGTCCAAAGAGAAGGCATAGTTGATTATCGCGCAAAGTGCCCGTGCGCTTCCCGCTTGCATCAACTCGGCCCGCTCATCGGAGTTTCTTTGCGCGGCCCGGAGGCCTTCTACGTCTTCGCCGGCCCTTCCGATGCCTTCGCTAACTTCCTCGCCAGTTCCGCAGCGTACACACTCAGTTGGGCATAGGCCGCCCGCAACAGGGGAGCTTCCACCCCATGCCGGCGTCCGCGTTCCACCAGGTCGCCCAGAATGTGGTCGGCCTCCACCGGCAAACCACGCTGCATGTCCCGGTACATGGAGGTGGTCAGCGTGGAGGACCGATTCAACAGCCGCTGCTCGGTGGCCAACCGCAACTCCAGATCTTCCGCGGGGTAGCCGTTTGCCGCTGCAATCGTCTCGCACTCGGTCATCACCTGACGCGCCGTCTCTCTGCCTCCGGGAGCCGAGACGGCTGCTCCAATCGGGGATCGCAACAGGCAGTTGATCGCTCCGGCCGAAGCCAGCATCGTCCACTTCTGCCACATCGTGGCCAGGATGTCAGGCCGCAGCCGCGCGTCGAAGCCCGCTCCGGTCAGGGCCGCTGCAATCGTCTGGATCCGCGCCGTCACTTGTTTGCCGCGTTCGCCAAAGTTCAGGTCATGCAGCGCCGCCATGGAGCGCACCGCGCCCTCCGCGTCCAGGTCTGCCACCAGGTAGGTCGCTCCGCCCAGCACCGCATGGCTTCCAAATCGCGCCTGCAGTGCGTCTAGATGCCGCATTCCGTTCAGCAGCGGCAGAACCACCGTCTCCGGCCCCATCGCCGGAGCAAAATCTTCCATGGCGGCACCCAGAGAGTACGCCTTGGTGCTCAACAGAACCAGATCGTACGTCTCCGGCCGATCCCTCAGTTGCCCGGCGGTCAACAACTTCAGTTGTTGCGGAGCCAACGTCAGGTCACCGTGCGCCGCGTCGAAGATTCGCAGTCCGGTCCGCTCCAACTGCGCCGCTCGTCTGTCTCGCACCAGGAAGGTCACGTTCCGGCCGGTCGCCCGCAGCCGTCCGCCAAAGTATCCTCCCACCGCACCGGCGCCGATCACCAGAATCCGCATAGGCTCTTGACTCCGCCGGCAGCGCCTTTGGACGCCGTCCTGCGACCATGCTATGCCACTTTCCGCTAAAACGCTGAAGCAATGGGGTGGTTCGGCAACAGATATATACCCTAGGGGGATATGATACAGTACCTGTGGAGGGATGGATGGTGAAAAGACCACTCCCCTGAGCCTCGAAAGTGAGCGCAAGCATCTCAATCAAGAGGCATCGAGTCGCCTCGCGCGGATGCCTTGAGGCTCGACCAAGTCCACCCTTCCCGGATCAAGCGCCGCCGGAGTGGGATAAGTTTGTGCGGAGACCAGCGTGGCCCTTGCGCCGATGGCCCTTCCGCCGATCCAGCCCGGTCGGCGGCCACGCCTCACCCGGCGTCCCGAGGATCGCTCCGGGAGCCCATCCGAATTCGCAACCAGGGTTGCTCTGATGGAACGCACCCCCGAGCCGGAGAATTCAATGAATCTTTTACGCCGAATCCCTTCCTGCGTGCTTGCAATGATGATGCCGGCGTTGGCGCCTGTTTGCTCGGCGGGGCAAGCGAAACAGACCTGGAGTCCGTTGACCAGCGGGCCGTTTTACACCGGGACCGCCGACGCCGATCCTCCCGGGTCGGGCTACGTCGAGCCATTTATCTTCGATTCCTTGACCCATTCGCTGGGGCAAACCAATCTCTACTTGCCACAGAGGCTCAGCTACGGCATCGTGAACAACCTGGAGCTCGACTTCTACGTCCCCATCGATTACAACCGCATCGGGCCGCCGACGACTCCGGATGGCCAGATTGAGACCGCCACCGGAATAGGAAATCTTCACTTTGAACTGAAGAAGCAGTTCATGAAAGAAAGGGACGACTTTCGCTTCTGGTCCAGGCCGTCCCTGGCGCTCACCTACATCCAGTTCATTCCCACGGGCAAGTATCAGAACCTGAATCCGGCGCTCTTTGGCGCGGACCAGCGTGGCAACGGAACTTACAACGAGGGATTGAATCTACTGGCGCGCAAGCAGTTCAAACCCTTCGAAGGATACTTCCAGTTTGGCGATATCGTGGAAGACCCCAACGATGTTGGAAGCGGCTACACCTTCAATAATGGATTCACGGTGGTTCCGACCGGCGAACATCTGCGTGTGGTCAATGGAAATCTTCTCTACTTCTCAGGCGCCTTGGAAGACGTGCTCAGCAGCAGGCGGGGGCTGGGTTACCTGCTGGAGTACAACGGCGAGTCCCAGAGCAAAACCAACCTCTTCTTCGGTCACGCCAACGCGCCAAGCTGGACGTACTTCGATCTTTCTCCGGAGGCCGAGTACACCTGGCCGAATAACAAAAGCTTCGCCATCACCTGGGGCGGGGGATTGACGCTGACGGCCAAGGAGTCCGGCTACACCCGCACCAAGACGCCCATGTTCACCATTACGTTTTACCGGAACGGCAAGCACGGTTATCGCGGCATGGGCGAGTGAGTCCACCTGCCGGAGCCGCTTCGGATCCGTGCTCAGCTTCGCGGAGACGTGCGGAAGCGATTGGCGCGGCTGAACTGCTCGCGCAGCTCCGGCGTGCGCAGATTCTCCCGCACATGGGCCAGACGCTGTTCCAGCGCCCAGAGCGCGGCCGCGATGGCCTCGGTGTTGGTCAAGGCAACATCCCGCCACATGCTGTAAGGGCTGCTGCCCAGGCGGGTGATCTCTCGCAGCGCCCGGCCCCCGATCGCCTGTACGGCGGCCATGCCCTCGGCATCGGCGGCGAACTGGTCTTCCAACAGCGCGCTGATGGCCGTGGAGAGCAGCTGCGGCAGATGGCTCACCCAGGCGCAGACCTCGTCGTGCTGCCGGGGATCCATCTCCCGCACCTGGGCTCCAAAGCCCTTCACCGTCTCTCGCCAGGCTTGGGCTGACTCCGGCTCCCCGGCGTTTCGCTCCCCGGCCTTAGGCTCGCCTGCCGGTGGCGCAAACAGCCACACGGCGTTCTGGAACAGCGTTGCTTCGGCCAGCGCCGCTCCGCCGGACTCCTTGCCCGCCATGGGATGTCCGGGAAGAAACTCCGCTCGTCCCGGCCGGCCAAACAGCCTTTGGGCGCGCGCGGCGATCTCGGCCTTGGTGCTGCCCAGGTCGGTCACCAGTTGGTGCGGCTTCAGCGCCGGAGCCAACCGCTCCATCCAGTCCAGAATGGCCAGCACCGGCGTGGCCAGCACCACCACATCCGCATCCGTTTCCGATACCGCTTCGCGGCCGGCCAGCTTGCGGTCGATCGCTCCCCGCCGCTGCGCTTCGGCCAACTCTTCCGCGCGGGCATCCCAGCCGATGACCTCGCCTGCGAAGCCGCCGGCCTTGAGCGCCAATCCCACGGAGGCGCCCATCAGTCCGGTTCCCACCACCAGCACGCTTTTCATCCGCGCTCCCGCCGGTGCGTAAAGGTCCGCGCCGTCCGGCCGGTCTCCTTGTCGGCCCGATAGTCTCCGGCTACCTGTCCCGTGCCGCGCAACAAGAACTTGTAGGTCGTCAACCCCTCCAGCCCCACCGGGCCGCGCGCATGCAGCTTGCTGGTGCTGATGCCTACCTCAGCGCCGAATCCGTAGCGGAACCCATCCGCAAAGCGCGTCGACGCATTGTGCATCACGCTGGAGGCGTCCACTTCGCGCAGAAACTTCTCCGCCGCCTCCGGGTCGCTGCTCAGGATGCTCTCCGTATGGGCCGACCCATGCGCATGGATGTGCCTGATCGCGTCCTCCAGCGAGGCCACCACTCCCAAAGAGATGGCCGGCTCGCCGTACTCGGTATGCCAATCCGTTATCGCTTCCACCTCAAAGCCGCGCAGCAGCCCCCGCACGGTGGCATCGCCATGCAGCACGACGGCGCGCGCGCGCAGATGCTCGGCCAGGCGGGGTAAAAACTCAGCCGCAATCGCCTGATGCACCAGCACCGTCTCCACTGCGTTGCAGGCCGCCGGGTAGTCCATCTTGGCATCCGCGATCACCCGTAGCGCCAGCGCCTCGTCCACGCGCTGGTCCACATAGATGTGGCAGATTCCCTCGGCGTGGCCCAGCACCGGTATGCGTGTATTTGCCTGCACATACTCCACCAGCGCCTTGGATCCGCGCGGAATCATCAGATCCACCAGGTCGTGCATCGCCAACAACTCCTGGGCGCGTTCTCTCCCTCGCAGCAGGGACACCGCATCCGCGGGCAAGCCACAGCTCTCCAAGGCCGAGCGTAACACCTGCACCAGCACGCTCGCCGTCTCTTCGACCTCTCGTCCCGCCTTCAGAATCACAGCGTTGCCGGACTTCACGGCCAGGGCTGCAATCTGCGTCACCGCATCCGGCCGCGCCTCAAAGATAACGCCCACCACACCTAGCGGAACGCTCACCCGGGTCAGATGCAATCCTTCATCCAGCTCGATCGCATCCAGCACCCGCCCCAGCGGGTCCGGCAGACCAGCGACGGAGCGCACCTGTTCGGCCATCTCTGCCAGCTTGGCCTGGCTCAACTGCAGCCGGGCCAGCGTCGCCGGGCTCAGGCTCTCTGCGGCCGCGCGCAGATCCTCTGCGTTGGCATTGAGCAACGGCGCTGCCGCCGGCTCCAGGGCAGCCGCCATCGCCTCCAGCGCCCGGTTGCGGGTTACGTCAGCCAGAGTGGCCAGCACGCGCGAGGCCCGTCTGGCAGCCTCCGCCACGGCGCGCGTTTCAGCGCGCTCGCCCGCTGCGGCGGCATCATGAGAAGACCCAGCCGAGATCCCAGCCGAGCCTTGATCTGGTCTCCGACCTGGGCTCTCATCCGGTCTGCGAGCTGGGCTCTTACCCGGTCTCTGACCTCGGCTCAAATCTCCTCCATCAGCATGGCTCCCGACCTGGGCTGCGCCGGAGCAAACCGCGTACCTAAGCCCTCGCCGGAGACGATTCGCTCCAGCACATGCGGCGTGCGTCCGTTGGCAATCATCACCTGCTTGCCCGCATGCAGCACAATGCGCGCCGACTCGAGCTTGGAGACCATCCCTCCGCGTCCACGCCCGTTGCTTCCATTGGCCAGAGACAGAATCTTCTCATCCACTGCTTCCACGCGCGGAATCAGCGTGGCTCCTGGCTCGCCTGGATGGCGATCATACAAGCCATCCACATCGGAGAGCAGCACCAGCAGATCCGCTCCGATGTGCTTCAGCAGCAGAGCGGAGAGTTTGTCGTTGTCTCCAAAGATCCGCTCTCGCGGCTTGTACTCCGTGGATCGTTCCAGCTCGATGGTGGAGACCGTATCGTTCTCATTCACGATGGGAATCACCCCCATCGTGAGCAGGGCATCCAACGCGGCGCGCAGATTCGCATGGCGCACCGCGTCCCGGAAGTCGTCCTCGGTAAGCAACACCTGGGCTATGGGGCAGCCGAGCTGATCGAAGGCGTCGTCGTAGAGCGACATCAGCCGCGACTGTCCAATGGCGGCGCAGGCCTGTATCTGGGAGAGCACGGTCGGCCGCTCCCGCAGCCCCAACCGCTCCATGCCCAGCCCAATGGCCCCCGAGCTCACCACCAGAACCTCGACGCCCTGCGCGCGCAGCTCGGCGATCTGTTCCACCAGGCCGCACAGCAGGCCCAGCGCCACCTTGCCATCCTGCCGCATGATGACGTTGGTTCCGAGTTTGACCACAATCCGGTGCAGCGCTATCTCCTTGCCGATTCTAAGCATGAATCTGTGACACCGCCGGCGCTATGGCGCGCTCGACGATCGGCGCGAGCCTGCGCAGCTTCTCCACCAGATGGGTCAACTGCTCCGGGAAGAGAGACTGCGCTCCGTCAGAGAGTGCTTTGTCCGGATTGGGATGCATCTCCATCAGCAGGCCATCCGCCCCGGCGGCGACCGCGGCCAGCGCCATCGGCGGCACCAGGTCGCGCTTGCCTACGCCATGCGATGGGTCGCCCAGCACCGGCAGGTGGGTCAGCTTTTTCAGCACCGGAATCGCCGAGATATCCATCGTGTTGCGCGTGTAGGTCTCAAAGGTGCGAATGCCGCGTTCGCAGAGCATCAGGTCGTAGTTGCCGCCGGAGAGGATGTATTCCGCGCTCAGCAGCAGCTCTTCGATGGTGGCCGCAATGCCGCGTTTGAGCAGCACCGGCTTGCGCACATGCCCCAGCTCGCGCAGCAGGTTGAAGTTCTGCATGTTGCGCGCGCCCACCTGGAAGCAGTCGATGTAGGGCAGCATCAGCTCAATCTGCGAGATCTCCATCACCTCCGTGATCACCAGCAGCCCGGTCTCATCGGCAGCCTCGCGCATCAGTTGCAGTCCTTCCACTCCCATGCCCTGGAAGCTGTAGGGCGAGCTGCGCGGCTTGAAGGCCCCTCCGCGCAGGAACTGGCCGCCGGAGGCCGCCACCTGCTGCGCGCTCAGGCG
This sequence comes from Acidobacteriota bacterium, assembly GCA_021800195.1. Taxonomy (GTDB): domain Bacteria; phylum Acidobacteriota; class Terriglobia; order Terriglobales; family Acidobacteriaceae; genus Granulicella. The sequence goes on along the minus strand of JAJYZE010000047.1, from coordinate 6,208 downwards.
AATCTGCTCGCGGCTCTCCACCGAACAGGGTCCGGCCATGATCACCACATCTTCGCCGCCAACCACCAGGCCGTTGGGAAACGTCACCTTGGTGCCCTCCGGCCGAAACCCGCGCCCGGCCAGCTTGTAGGGCGACGAGATGCGGTAGGCCTGCGCCACGCCGGCCAACACCTGGAACTCCGTCACCTCAAAGTGCGCCGGCGTTCCCACCCCCGCAAGGATGGTCTGCACCTCTCCGGTGGTGCGATGGACGTTGAAGCCCAGCTCGACCATCCGCTCAATCACCTGCTGTATCTGTTCATCGGTGGCCTGATCCTGCATCGCTACGATCATCACTGGATTCCTCTGTGCTCCTGAATAGGATTTTCATTTGCCCTGCCGGCGCGGCCCATCGCTGCTCCAGCCGCGCCGCCGATATTATGGACGCTGGCGTTGCAACTCCCGCATCACATCCATCAGCCGCTCGTAGATGTCCTGCACCTGCGCTCCTGAGAGTGGACCCGGATTTACCTTCTGCACGTGCTCAATCACGTCCTTCTCGCGCTGCGGCTCGTAGATGGGAGCGCTCCGGCTCTGCTTCAGCCTCCCTATCTCCACTGCCGCCGCCGCACGCTGCGAAAGCAACTGCACGATCTGCTCATCCAGCTCATCAATCCTGTTACGCCAATCGGAGATTTCCATGCTTCCTCATCGAGCGAGCCCGCGGGTCTCGCGAAGATAGCCCGGCAACTTCACTCTGTTTCGCCGGAGGTGCTTGTTTCACTGGCATCGCCGGCATCGCTCCCCGGGCGGGGCTCTGGTGTTCAGCCGGAGGCTGCGCTGCTTCGAACGGTCTGCTCTCATGATACGTGCTCGGACGGCGGCTCATGCGGTTTTTGCTCCTCCGCAGAGTTGTTGCACCAACTCGCCGACCGCTCGCGGGGCCTGCTCTGCCGGCGTCCGCTCAATCAACCCTACAATCGCGCTGCCCACCACGGCCGCATCAGCAAACTCTCCCAGCGCCCGCACATGCTCCTGCGTGGACACCCCAAAGCCCAGCGCAATCGGTAGCTGGGTGAACCTGCGCAGGCGCCTCACCAGCGCCTCGGCATCCCCGGCCAGCTCCGCCTGGGTTCCGGTGATGCCCACCCGAGAGATCGCGTACACAAATCCCTCACAGGCCTCGGCGATAGCCTGCAAGCGCTCATCCGGGGAGGTGGGAGCGGCCAGAAATACCGGCATCAGCCCCGCCTGACGCATCACCCGGCGATACTCTTCGGCTTCTTCCACAATCATGTCGGTCAGCAGCACGCCGTCGGCGCCCGCATCTCTGGCCGCCCGGGCAAACTTCTCCAGCCCCATCCGCAGCACCGGATTCAGATAGCTGAACAGCAGTAAACCCGCCTGCGGCCGCGCCGCGCGAATCTCCCGGCACACTCTCAGCACATCTTCCAAGCGCGTCCCGCGCAGTACCGCCCGCTGGCTTGCCCTCTGGATCACCGGCCCGTCCGCCAGCGGATCGCTGAACGGAACGCCAAGTTCGATCACATCCGCTCCCGCGTCGATCGCCTCGATCGCCATCAACCGCGTCGTCTCCAGATCCGGATCCCCGGCCGTCAGGTAGATCACCAGGCCCGGTCTCTTTTTGAATGCGATCGCCATTACCGCGCACTCACCTTTCCCATCGCCTCGCCGCTCCGGTCCAACTCACGGGTCAGGATCCCCATGTCTTTATCGCCGCGTCCGCTCACGTTCACCATCACCACCTTCTCCCTGCCCAGCCGGGGAGCAAACTTGATCACCTCGGCGATGGCATGGGCGCTCTCCAGCGCGGGAATAATCCCCTCCGTGCGGCTCAACACCCTGGTGGCCTCCAGCGCCTCGGCATCCGTGGCGCTGGTGTAGGTGGCCCGGCCGGAGTCATGCAGCATGGCATGCTCCGGCCCTACGCTGGCATAGTCCAGCCCGGCGCTCACGGAGTGGGTCGCCGCAATCTGTCCCGCTTCATCTTGCAGTACATAGCTGTAGGTTCCCTGCAACACCCCCGGGACTCCGCCGCCCTGCTGGGCAAACCGCGCCGCATGTTCGCCCAGCCCCTGACCGCGTCCGCCGGCCTCCACGCCGATCAGCGCCACGTTCTCTTCGGGGATGTACTCATAGAAGGCTCCAATCGCATTGGATCCTCCGCCCACGCAGGCAATCACCGCATCCGGCAGCCGCCCGGCCTGCTCCAGAATCTGGCGCTTGCTCTCCCGCGAGATCACGCGCTGAAAGTCCCGCACCATGGTCGGATACGGATGCGCGCCCAGCGCCGAGCCAAGAATGTAAAAGCTCGACCGCACGTTGGTCACCCAATCGCGCATGGCTTCATTGATGGCGTCCTTCAGCGTGGCCGAACCCGCACTTACCCCACGCACCTCCGCGCCCAGCAGGCGCATCCGGAAGACGTTCAGCTCCTGCCGCCGCATGTCTTCCTCGCCCATGTACACCACGCACTCCATGCCAAACAGGGCGCAGACCGTCGCCGTGGCCACGCCATGCTGCCCGGCTCCGGTCTCGGCGATGATCCGCTGCTTGCCCATCCGTCGCGCCAGCAGCGCCTGGCCCAGCGCGTTGTTGATCTTGTGCGCTCCGGTGTGCAGTAAGTCCTCGCGCTTCAGGTAGATCCGCGCTCCACCCAGCATCTCGCTCAGCCGCCGGGCAAGGTACAGCGGGGTCGGCCGGCCGCAGTAGTCCTTCAACAGCCCATCCAGCTCGGCGTGGAAGGCCGGATCCGCTTGCGCCGCGGCATAGGCCGCCTCCAGCTCCAACAGAGCGGCCATCAAGGTTTCCGGGACGTACCGCCCGCCATAGACCCCAAACCGTCCCAATGCCTCTCGGGCCGCCCCGGCTATCATTCCCCTCGCACCCGCTGTCGAATCCATCGCCTGTCCTTGAACTGCCATTCGTTCATTCCTCGCCTGCCGCCCCAAAACACGAAAGCCGCAACCTGATCGGGTTGCGGCTCGGGGAATCTGGAGATCGCAGGATGTTTTGCTTCAGCTCCCTGCGAGGCTACTCCACCGATGCCGCTGGCCAAGGCCAGTAGCGCAACGACGGGGTAAATCGCGGGCTGTGGAGCAGCTTCATTGTCTTCCATGGTACATTGGCTAACCACGCAGCGCAACCGCCGCTCCCCGGTCGCCAATCTCCTTCCTTGCCGGCGAGCCGAGGCCATCTCCGCCTGCGAGAGCCTTCTTCAAAGCGCGGCGGCCACGGCGTGGAGTTGCCGTGGCCGCCGCACTTCAAGGGAGCAGTTGACAATCTGCCCGGGGAGCCCCAACGCAGAACCCATTTCGTCACTAAAAGGGATTCAGTTTGTCCAGGCCATGCTTCGGCTTATTTCGGCTGGAACTCTCATCGTTCTTGTCAATCTTCTGAGCTTTCTTCTTTTTGCCCTTTTTCTTCTTGCCGCTCACGGTGCTGTTCGTGCTGGCCGGGGCGATCTCGGCCAGGGGCGTGGCTTGTCCCTCCACGTCATTCACCTGATCGGGAGCCTCAGTGGGCTTCTCGATGGGCGGCAGAGCCTTGGCCGCAGGCTTGGGCATGGGCAGCCCATAGTTTGGATCCTGGGCGCCGGTGGCAGAGGGGAGGTTGCTGGCCGGGGTGCCGGTGGCATTCGAGCCGCCCTCCGAGCCGGGGGTGATGACATCCACACCCAGACCCGTCCCCGAACCTCCCGAGGAGTTGTTGGCCGGCTCGACGACGGTGACGGTCTTGTCGTTATTCATCGCTGCCGCGGAGCCCTCGGTGGGTATGCTCTCCAGCGTAGGCGGCGCTGTGGAGGCCGGGGCGGGCGCGGAAGCTGCCGCCGTCTCTCCCGATTTCGTATAGACCTCGCTCTCCTTCAGCTCCGGGTGCGCCTTGGCCAGGTTGGGATTGTAGGCATCTTTGTAATCCGTCATCAACTCCTTGACGATCGTGGGAGCCAGCACCGGTGGAGGATCCTGTAGCGGCGGCAGGCCGATGCGGGCCGTCGTCACCGTGTTCGGGGACTGCATGAAGAGGACCTCAATGCGCTTCTGCAAGCTGTATGGGGCGCGGCTGTTCTCCAGCTCGTCGCTCAGCTCGGCCTCTTCCTTGGTGGGCGTCGGGATGGGAAGATTCATGCCCGTCAGGCGCTCTTTGGCCTCCTCCGCGTGGGGCGCGGCGGAGTGATACAGCACCACGGCGCGGTAGCTCTGGGCGGCCTTGCCGTCATAGTCCTGAAGCAGACGGCCTTTGACGGCCTCCGGAAGGCAGGCAGTTCCCTTTGTGGTGTTCGCGGTACAGGTGGGCTCAGCGCGCACTGCCGATGCCTCTGCCTCATACGCGTCGCCGATGCCGATGAGCACATCGTCCATGTGGCTGTACAGCGGATAAGTCTCCACCACCGTCTCGTAGCGCGCAATGGCAGCCGGCCAGTTGGACTCCGAGGCATAGAAGTCGCCGATCTGCGCCTCCCGCTCAGCCAGAATCTCCTGCACCTCGCGCAGCTTCTGGCGGGCCTCGTCCAGAATGGGCTTGGGCGCGTCCGGATACTGCGTCAGCATCGTCCGGTACTCCTGCTCGGCCTGCTCCGCCTTGGAGTAGTCACGGCCGGGGACGTTCATCTGCTTGAAGTCGATGTCGCCGATCCGCAACTGGGCCTCGGATGCCTCTGGAACGTTGGGGAAGAAGGTGATGAAATCGCGATACTCCTGCGCGGCTTCGGTGTAGGCCGCGCTTCCCCCCTCCTTGTACCAGGCATCGGCGATGGCCAGCTTGGCCCGCATCATGTACTGCGAGTCGGGGTAGGTATCCAGCAGGGCCTGCATGTCCAGCCTGCCGATGTCATAGTGACCGCTGGCAATTTGCGCCATGGCTTTGTCGTAGAGCTGCTTGTCCGGCAGTTGCGAGTCCTTGCCGATCAGGGGATTGTACTTGGCTTCCTTCTTCAACTCTGCCTTGGTGCCCTTGGTCTCCTGAATGCGATCGGCTTTCGCTACCTTGACGTGCGCCTCATGCGGCTTGTTCTTTTTTCCCGCCTTCGCCCCTGTGTCTGAGGACTGCGCCTTGGCGGTTACTGTGGCAGGTTCAATTCGCTGGGCGTTGAACAGCTTGAAGTGGTGCTTCTTCTTTTTCTCCGCATGGCTCGGGGCAGCCGCAGCCTGGGCAGGAGCGGAGGCCGCCGACCCGGCGTTGTTCGTGGCGGATGCGGCAGAGGCCTGAGCCTGGAGTGCGGGTGATGCGGCGACAAAGCCCAGCAGGAGGAGAGCAGCCGGGGCGAGAAAGGCGAGGTGGCGGGCCGGGTGGGTGAGCAAGGAACTCCGAATCTTCATGCGCGTCGTTACTCCAAACTGCTGCGGCTTGCGCCGCTGAACTCCAAAACTACCTCGGCTTGCGCCGCTGAACTCCAAACTGCCGCGGCTTACGCCGTAGGTGCATCCATCAACGGCCTCGCCCGAATCTTCTCCGGTCGCGCTGGATGGACACCCGGCTGCTTCCCGCAGCGAGGTCAACACCCGCTCTCATTCTATCTGGCCGGGGATCGCTCTGGGGAAGCCTTCTTCTACGTCCACAGGCCAGGGAGGAGGGGCGCCTTCGGCTCAGCCGGCCGCGGCGTGCGCCAGACGCAGGAACTCTCGGGCGTTCTCCCGGGTCTGTCCTGCCCCTTCCGGATGATTCCGTGGCGCAAAGATGGCCGACCCGGCCACGAGCATCTCTGCACCTGCTTGGACGACCGAGGCTACCGTGTCGTGAGCAATCCCCCCGTCCACCTCGATCCTGTAGTTCAGGCCGTGCTGCTGGCGCAGCCGCCGAAGCTGCGCGATACGTTCCACTGAGCGAGGCAGAAACTTCTGTCCGCCGAAGCCGGGGTTGACGCTCATCACCAGCACATGATGCACCATGGAGAGCACTTCGGAGAGCGCAGCCATGGGCGTGGCGGGGTTTACCACCACCCCCGGCTGCATGCCGTGATCGCGAATCAGTTGCAGCGTGCGGTTAAGATGCGGGCAGGCCTCCACGTGGACCGAGACCATATCCGCCCCGGCCTCGGCGAAGGCGGGAATATACTCGTCCGGATTCTCAATCATCAGATGGCAGTCCAGCGGCAGGGGGGTGATGGGACGCAGGGCGCTGACCACCGGCGGGCCAAAGGTGATATTGGGGACGAAGTGGCCATCCATGACGTCTACATGAACGATGGTCCCGCCGCCGTCCGCCGCCC
>JAJYZE010000381.1 GCA_021800195.1 Acidobacteriota bacterium | reverse complement strand
ATCGACCGCTCGATGCCGCGGCCGATTCCAATCCCGGAGGGAGCCCAGACGCACATCTATTTCTTCATTGAAGAGCTGTTTTTCCAGGCCAAGATCCAGGAGACGGCCAAGAAGCTGGGCGTGAAGGTGGAGTTCGTGAAGAACGAAAAGGAGAGCGTAGCCGCGCTGACCGAAGGAGACAAGGACAAGCCGGCGCTGATCGTCTTCGATCTGAACAATGCCAACGCCAAGCCGCTGACGCTGATTCCAAAGCTCAAGGCCAAGCTCAAGAAGTCAGCCTCCATCATCGGTTTCCTCTCCCACCTGCAGGGCGATCTGAAGGCCAAGGCCGTCGAGGCGGGTTGCGATGTGGTGATGCCGCGCGCGGCATTCAGCCAGAACCTGCCCAATCTGCTACGTCGCTACGGGGTCGAAGAAGAAGAAGAGATCAATTACAACTGCTAACCCGGGCAGACCTCTGGGATACGGGTGCCCAAGAGCAGCGGAGCGGCGCGGAGATCCGGCCGGAGAATCAAGGGCGCGTCTTTGCGGAAAATCTCTTCGGGAAAGTCCGGTTTCATGCCGTTCGCTGCCCATGGTGCTCCAGAGTGGGCGTGGCTGGCACATCTGAAAACCTGCGTGAAGCAGGCTCGGCGTGAGCCATTACGCGGCTGAGGGCTCCGCTTGTGGGCTGGAGAGGTGGTTCGCCTGGCGGGCAACGCGCGCGGGGTTCAGATATCCCAGAGGCCCCTTGGCTGGGAGCGGCTCTTGCGGAGGCTGCGCATGCGGTACCACGTCAGGTCCGCCATCACCCAGACAAAGCCCAGGAGCCCAGCCGTAAACAGGAAGGGGGCCAGCATAGCGTGGGCGATGGTCCGTAACGCACCGCGAAGGCCCCCTGAGCGCGGCGTTGCCTTCAATCCATGGCGGACAGGGAGTGATTGGTCACTCAGCTTGCGGTGAGCCTTCTGCGGGCGTTTTGCTTCGGATGTGCGTTGGATAAGAGTGGCCATACTATCTCCTCTTCTTATCGGCTGGCGGTTCCAAGACCTTTAACCTCTGGCGAAGGGCGGGCGATGAGCCGTGGCGTCCCAACCCATCAGGCCTGCCGGTTTTGATCATCGCCTCACCGATCGCAGCTGGCAGGACAGCGCTATGGATCGGAGCGTCGGCGGGCTGCGCCGGCGCTCACGGCGAGGAAGAAGCTCAGCAGGGTCGAGATGGCTTTTTCCAGGCAGGGCGGTTGCAGAGCCAAGATCGTTGCGGGCATCTTCGCCAATCAAATCGCCGTCGCAAGCCTCTTTTCCGGAGCACCATTGGCACGGACCATCGGCACGGAAAAGCGGTAGCTGGAAGATGCAGCCGGAGCAAGGCAGAGGCGCTGGAGGGCGGAGCAAGAACAGGAGGGTCCAAGCTATGCTGAGAAGCGTGGCTGCGGCCAGCGCGATGACCTTGCGATGATGTTGCGTGGCGAGCTTGGAGTCCAAAAGGAGCAGGCAGTGGAAGAGCGCACCGGCCTCCTCATTGGCTGGTAAAGGCTTCCGGTGTTCCCGGGGTGCCAACCGGTGGGGCGGGAGGGTCGAAAGGGCGCTGGGGTTCTTCGGGGCGCGCTGGGTTCAGGCTCTCCAGCGGTACGGGTGCGCCACGCAGGCCGGCCAGAATCTGGGTCTGGAAGTCGGCTGCGGAACCGGGAGAGTTGGGCAGGAACAAGGTATTGGTTCCGCCGCGGGTGCCGATGTCGCGCAAGGTGTCAAAGTATTGGGTGAGCAGGACCAGGGCCAGGACCTCACCCGCCGAGGTGCTGGGAACGCCCTTCTGAAAGTGTTCGATGGAGGCGGAGAGGCCGTCGATGATGGCCTGGCGCTCGCGTGCGATGCCGTTGCCTTGCAGAGCCTTGGACTCGGCCTCGGCTTCAGCCTGTTTGACCTTCAGAATCTTTTCGGCCTCGCCGCGCGCCTGGGCGGCGACCTGTGTTCGCTGCGCGGCGTTGATATCATTCATCGCCGCCTTCACCTTGGCGTCTGGCACGATGTCCGTCACCAGCGCGGTGAGGATGTTGAAGCCGAAGCCGGACATGGTCTGGTCGAGCTCATTCTTCACCGCAACCGAGATGCCCGACTGCTGCTCGAAGGTTTCATCCAGGGTGAGTTTGGGGACGTGGCCGAGGATGGAGTTGAAGACAAAGGACTCGATCTGTTTCTTCGGTTGGGAGAGGCGGTAGAACGCATCGTAGATGCGGTCATCCAACACCTGGTACTGCACGCTCACCGGGATCTGCACAAAGACGTTGTCGCGGGTTTTGGTCTCCACTGAGAATTGGGCCTGTTTCACCTGCAGATCGACGAAGTAGATGCGTTCGACAAACGGAATCAGCAGGTGAGGGCCTGGCCGGACGATGCGGTCAAACCTTCCAAACCGCTCCACCACCCCGGCGGTGAAGGTGCGCACCTGGTAGTAGGTTTTGGCAATGGTGATGAGCAACAGCAAGCCAAGGACGATGGAGGGGATGAAGTAGACGGGCATGAGACCACCTTTCCCGGCACAGACCGAGGCGCTACAGGCTTAGTGTACGGGATGCGGAACCGCGCCGGGGCCTTCTTGCTCAGGATCGCACGCAGCACTTTACAGCAAAGCGTTGGCAGAATGGAGCCGCACTCGAGCCCTGTGCATCCCCGGCCGGGTGCGCAGTTTACCCCGTTGTGTTACGGCGCCTCGGCTAGTTCAAGTTTCCGTTGCGCAGCAGAGAGCATTCTGCAAAATACGATAGACCTGTGGCGCAGAGCCGGAACCATCCCCTGGCATCTTCCGGGGTGATGAGTTTCAGCGCCTCGCCCGTGGCTTGATCGAGCAGCTCTTCGCTTCTTGCCTTGG
>JAJYZE010000380.1 GCA_021800195.1 Acidobacteriota bacterium | reverse complement strand
GCTGAGCCGCGAAGGTGGCCAGCTTGGCGTAGATCTCCTCCCACATGGCCGTGGAGGTGATGGAGGAGAGCGGGATACTCGGCGCCTCGATGGCCAGATCCAGGCTGCGCCGCTGGGCTACCTGAACTACGGCTGCAGGCTGGCGCTCATCGTGCGCGCGGTCCACGCCAGTGAGGAAGCCGGCCAGCAGCTCGATGGGGTTCTGGGTTGCGGAGAGGCCGATGCGTTGCGGAGGAGAGCTACGCGCGCCCAGCATCACACCGGGCGCAAGGGAGTTTTCACCACAAACCAGAGCTTCCAGACGTTCCAGCGAGAGCGCCAGGTGCGCGCCGCGCTTGTTGCCGGCGACGGCGTGGATCTCATCGACGATGACGGTCTCCACGCAGGTGAGGTTCTGGCGGAAGCGGGCTGCGGTGAGCAGGATGTAGAGCGACTCCGGGGTGGTCACCAGGATATGCGGGGGATTCCTGAGCATCGCAGCCCGGTCTCGGGCCAGGGTGTCGCCCGTCCGCACGCCGACACGGATCTCCGGGCAAAGGTAGCCGCGCTCCATGGCGAGCTGCTGGATTTCGGCCAGCGGGGCCTGGAGGTTCTTCTGGATGTCGTTGGAGAGGGCCTTGAGCGGTGAGATGTAGACCACCTGGGTGCGCGGGTCGAGACGGCCTGCGATGGCGGCGCGCAGCAGCTTGTCGATGGCGACCAGAAAAGCGGAGAGGGTCTTGCCGGAGCCGGTGGGAGCCGAGAGCAACGTGGCCTCACCGCGCAGGATCGTCGGCCAGCCGGCGATCTGGGGTTCGGTGGGGGAACCGAAGCGTTGGGCGAACCACTCCTGAACAACCGGATGCGCCCAGGCGAGGGCGTTCTCAGCCGCATTGCGGCAGGCGTCGGGGGAGGGAGATTTGGCCGCCATGAGCCATTGTAGCTCTTCGCAGTTTCTTCGCCATGCGGTGGCTGCGAGAAGCGCATGGCGGACTCCGGGAGCCGGGCATAGGTTCAGGAGGCGGGTTGGCTACATGTTGCCTGCGCCTACGTCGGCGGCCCTGGCCTCGGCGCTGTCCTGCGCCAGGTAGCGTTCGATGGTCTCTTCAAGCATGCCGCGAGCGCGCAGGATGAAGTCGATGGCGTCCCGGCCGGCTCCCTGACCACCGGGGTTGGGGGTGACATAGTGCGCGGCGGCCTTGGCCTCTGGCCGGGCGTTGGCGGAGGCGATGGCCAGACCGACGATGCGCATCACGGGTAGATCGATGATGTCGTCGCCGACGTAGGCGATCTCCTCCAGGACGCAGGATTCAGAGGTCATGATGCCCCGAAGCGCCTCACGCTTGTTGGACTGGCCCTGATAGAGGTGGTCGATCCGAAGGTCGGCTGCACGGATGGAGACCACGCGCGAGTTGCGCTTGGTGATCCAGCCGATCTTCAGCCCGGCCAAGCGGGCGATGGCGACGCCCAGGCCGTCGTGCGCAGAGAAGCTCTTGACCTCGACGGCTCGTGGAATGGCCGGACCGCCGGTCGAGTGGGAGACTTCCATCTCGGGAATAAAGGTGATCTCGCCGTTGGTGAGAACACCGTCGACATCGTACAGCAGCACTTTGATGCGGCGGGCTCGATCTTCCGGGGAAAGTATATCCATGGGCTCATGATACTGAAGTGGGTCAAAAGAGCCCGATGGCCCGCTACCTCAACGGCCAATCACCAGAAGCCGGAAGCTGCCCGGGAGCGGGACGCGATCGTGATGATGTACAGCCTGCCCGGCCGGGGTGGGCTCGAAGTCCGCCGTGGCGGTGAAGATGCGGCCGGTGTTGGGGTCAAAGGTGATCGTGCGGGCTCCGGGCTGGGTCTTGAGCGTCTGCTCAACGCGAAATGCTGAGCCGAAGAGCGGGGCGTCTGGGGCGAGGCTCTCCTGGGTGACGGTCAGCGTTCCGTCGGCCTGGGTGCTGTAGGCCTCTTGCGTCGCGGGATTGAACAGGGCTCCGTCACAGCCTGCGCCGATGGGCAGGGTGGTGAGAATCTTTCCGTCTGAACTGCGCAGAATCACCATGATGTGCTTGTCGTTGCAGGCCGCAAAGAGGACGCCGCGGTCGGCATCGATGGCCAGGCCGGAGCATCCGCCGCCCACCGAGGACACGTCGTAGTTGGCAAGCAGTTTCAGGCTGCGGGTGTCGACTACGGCGATGCGGTCCTTGTTTTCCACGTCCAGAAAGAGATGCCCCTGGCCGTCAAGCTGAGACTGCTCCGGTTCACCGCCCAGATTGACGGTGCCCAGGATCTCGCCGGTCACGGCGTCCAGTGCCGTGACGTTCGGTTCGGCATGGGAGAAGATGTAGACGTGATGAGTGATGGGGTCGTCGAGGTAGCCGTCCGGACGGCCGCCGATGGCGATGGTCTTGATGATGTGATGGGTGAGGCTGTCGAACATGATGACCTGGCTGCCGGTGGCAAAGCCATGGTGTGTGGCGTTATCGATGGCCGCCCCATGAACCGTTCCGGTGGGGATCGTGGCGATGGGTTTCAGCGTGTCCAGGTTGTAGACGTGAAGCGCGCCGGTGGGACCGGAGCGGGCGATGTAGAGCTCGCGGGTAGAGGCGTTGGCGGCCAGATAGTCCCAGCCTCCCTGGCCGCCGAGTTTGTGAATCGAAAGAATTCGGTAGGGGGCGTAAGCTTGGCCGGACATGGCTGGGCCGCCTTGGGGTTGGGCGGGGAGAGCGCAAGCCATCGTGAATGCCATGCCGATCCCTGCAAGGGAACACCGCAGCGCAGACGGTGGAAAGGATAGAAGCCGATGCAGAGACGATAGAAGCTGATAGAGAAGGCCGTCTGTTTTTATGCCATTTTTCATGCCACTAACGATACG
>JAJYZE010000379.1 GCA_021800195.1 Acidobacteriota bacterium | reverse complement strand
GGCATGGCCGCGCCGTCGCGGATCGTCCAGACCCTCCCAGCAGGCACCCAGCTGATCCAGCGTCTCTTGCCTCGACGTGAAATCCCCCCTGAAAGGAACTTCATGCCTCACAACCCCCTAAGTAAGTAGCTAACATGGTCCGTGGCAAAGGTGGTTCGGCCGAATTCGAAGTGCGATTGCCCTGGCCATGCGGGTGTAGAGTTCCATCACCACCCTCTCGAAGTAGACTCTGGCGCTGCCCGACGCAACACGTCCTTATACAAGTTGCGCGTCTGGACTGCGATCGACTGCCAGGTTCTATCTCCGTACTGCATCTCCCGGACGCGCGCGCAGAAGGCAGCACGCAGCTCTGGCTGGTTGGCCAGGAGTAGTAAAGCCGCGGCAAGCCGCTCTCGATCCTCCGGGTTCACCAAGAGAGAGTTCTCCTGGTCCGTCAGCAGCTCGCGAAAGACCTTCAGATCGCTGGCGACCATCGCTTTGCCCAGGGCGAGGCCGGTGGCCAGCGCGCCGCTGGTGGTCACGGCGCGGTAGGGGTACACCACTACATCCGCCGCTCGGTAGAGCGCCACCAGCTCCTCGGTGGAGATGTAGTGCGGGTGCAGATGGACGCGTTGCAGGCCCAGCCGCTTCACCTGTTCCTGGATCTGCTCCAGAAGCTCCGGAGATCCGGTTCCCGCGACCACCAACCATGCGTCCGAGCAAGCCTGTTCCAGCGTTTGCCACGCATTCAGCAGCAGATCCACGCCCTTGTAGGGTGAGAGAATCCCCTGGAATAAAAAGAGTCTCCGGTTCGGCGCCATGGGGAGATGCTGAAGGATCTCTGCCGGACCTGTTGGCGCGATGTCGTAGAAGAACGGGCCATGCGGGATCACGTTGATCTTGCATGCAGGCACGCCGAACTCATCCTCCAACCTGCCCGCAACATGATCGGAGTGGCAGATGATCGCGTCCACCTGACGGTAGAGATTCAAGTAAAGGCTTTTGTAGCGCTCTCCGGTGTCATGCGGCAAAAGGTCGTGCACGGTGAGAACGATCTGTGTTCCCCGGCGCTGGAAGAAACGGACAAACCACAGATCCATCGGAGCCCGCGAACGCAGCAGAGGCAAAAACTGCACATGGATGACATCTGGAGGCGATGCAATAAACCGGAGGGTGAGCGCGCAAAGATTGATCGAGACTTCGACCAGCTTGAGCACGCGGCGTGAAAGCTTCGGCAGGCGAAGCCTGCCCACCAGGTTCAGGGGTCCGGGGTACAGCGGCACGCCTAGCGAACGGAAGCAGTCCGGGTCCAGATAGTAGGTGATGGAGCCGACGGTCAGCTTCGTTCCCTCCCGGAGGAGCGCTCGGGAGAGATACGCGGTGTAGTAGGGCACAATGGCCAGCAGGTCCATCATGAAGACGCTTGGGTCAGAGGCCGGGGCCGGCGCAGTTCCGGTTTTTGGGGGAGCGTCTGAGGATTTCCGGGTTTTGCCGTCGGAAGGGATCAAGGTTGCTCCTCCCCAAGCCGGTCCTTGGTGAAACCCTCCAACCGCGCTTGCTGATACACCTTGAGGGTGTCTGCCGTCATGCGCTCGGCGGAGAACTCACGCTCCGCGAGGCTTCTGGCGGCTGCTCCCATGCGGGCTCGCTCGGCGGCGTCCTGCAGAAGACGAGCCATGCCGGCGGCCAGGGCTTCCACGTTCTCCGCAGGGACCAGGATGCCGTTTTCTGCCTCGTGAACGGCCAACGGAATAGCCCCGACGGATGCGGCTACCCAGGGCAGGGATGCGGCCATCCCCTCCAGAATCGCCATGGGCAGGCCCTCCAACCGGGAGGAGGAGACCATCAGGTCGCAGGAGGCGAAGGTCGCAGGCATGTCTGAGCGCTGGCCCAGAAGCTGGACCACATCAGCCAAGGCCAGCTCCGCGATCAGCCGCTCGCACTCCGGACGGTAGGGCCCTTCACCCACCATGACGTAACGGACAGAAGGGAAGCTGGAGCGCAGTTGGGCCACAGCACGCAGGAAGAGATCCGGGCCTTTGTCGCGGGTGAGCCGTCCTACCCACCCGACTACAAGCTCATCGGCGTTTGCAGAGGCGGCGAAGAGACGCGACCGGCCTTCACGGAAGGTGAAGGGACGCAGGTCGATGCCGTTGCGGATGAAGTGGATTCGGTCAGCCGGGACGCCGGCGGCGAGCAGCCGGGCGCGCACGCCGTCAGAGACGGCGATAACGGCCTGATAGTGGCGCAGTACCCACCGGTCGATGGCGCCGTAGAGCCATACCAAAGCGTTGTCGTCGTACCAGGTATGGCAGGTGGAGACCAGCGGCAGGCCGCGCCGCGAGCTGGAGCCGCGCATCGCCAGCCAGGCGTAGACATCGGCCTTGTAGCCGTGCGCGTGGATCACCTCGGCTCGCGTGCTTTCAGCCAGGGAACGGATCGCCGCAGGCACAGAACGGTCGATCTGGCTGTGGCATGGGATCCGGTGAGACTCGATGCCCTCCGCCAGGGCAAGTTCGTGCAGTTGCAGGTTAGGGTTTGAATCGTTGCAAAACACACCCACAAGGCTCGCATGACCCTGCTGGTTCAAGGTTCGGGAGAGGTTCAGGATCACAGCTTCGGCACCATACATGCCGCCGCTGGAGATGAGGTGGAGGACTCTCATGGCTCAGGCACCCCGGCTTCTCCGGACTTGCCGCCGGTCTTCTGCTCTTCGCCGATGGCGGTCTGCGGCATGGGCGCTGGTTCTTCTTCCGGTGCTTGCTGCTCTGGTGCTTGCTGCTCTCGTTCCTGGCGATTGAGCGCGGCCCACAGGCGAGCATAGAGGCGATCGCCAAGGCTTCGCTTCAAAGCTGACTTCCAACGGTCCTGGCGCTTCAGTCTCCGCAGGGCT
>JAJYZE010000046.1 GCA_021800195.1 Acidobacteriota bacterium | reverse complement strand
AGATTGGAGAACACCTGGCGGATCTCTCCGCGAAGACCATGAATTTGCAGGCGTGGCTCCAGATCCACGGTACAGACGATCTTCCGGGACTCCATCTTGCGGGCGAAGAGTTCAACAACACTCAGCAGGAGTTCATTCAGGTCAATCGCAATGGGCTGGATCGTTTCGCGGTAGAAACCCAACGTCTGTTGAGCGATCTGGGCGACTCGGGCGATCTCGGCGTCGGCGGCCTCCAACAGGCTCCGGACCGAGGCAGGCACGCCGGAGCCGGTCCGCGACAGGTAGATCAGATTGGTGACGGCCTCCAGCGGATTGTTGATCTCGTGCGCGACGCTGGCGGCCAGGCGGCCAGTCGCCGCCAGCCTCTCGCTCTGGCGCAGAGCGGTCTCCTGCGTCTTGCGCTCGGTGATGTCCTGAACCGTACCCATCAACCCGGTCATTCTTGAACTCTGCGGAGCAAAGCAGGCAGCGCCGCTGGCAGCAACCCAGGTCTGAATACCGTCGGGCGAGTCGATACGAAATTCGGCGCGGTATAGCCCTCCGGACTCCAGCAAGCCCTGCAAACCCGCTGCGGTGGGGGCTTGGTCGACGATGGAAACCACGTGTTTGCGCAGGGCCGTCCGGCGGATCGGCGTCTGAGACGGGGCGCGCAGCAGGAACGCGGCGCGCTCATCCAGAACCAGACGGTCCGTGGCGCGGTCCCAGGTCCAGGTGCCGAACTGGGCAGCGTCCAGGACGTGGCGCAGGCGGTCCGAGGTTTGGCGCTGCAAAGCGCGCGCGGACTCGGCCTTGGAGATCTCTTGTTCAAGTCTCTGCGCCAGAGACACGTTCTCCATGGCGACGCCGGCCTGCGCGGCGATGGTGGCCAGCAGATCTTCGCTGGCGGCTGGGAAGGCATCCGGTTCATGATGGCCGTAGAGCAGCCAGCCAAGAGTGCTTCCGCGCCGGTCCTTGACCGGAACGCCGAGGTAGCTGCGAACTCCCGGATGGCCCGAAGGAATCCCCGCGAAAGGCAGATTCTGGCCATACAGAGGATCCCGGGTGATGTCGCTGGAGCGGACAATCTTCTCGCCCAGCCAGCCGATACGGAAGCTCCCGTTAGACCGGGGATGCAAAAGGCAGCGGAAGATCTCGATATCCGGACCGGTCACCTTGTAGAGACGGTAAGGCTGGCTTGCATCTCCGGCCCAGCTCCGGCTCTCCGCCGGAGTGTAGAAAAAGGCTCCGAACCGCGCTCCGCAGAGCAGCAGACCGGCGTCAAGCGCAGTTTGGGCGATGGCATCCAGGGAGCACTCCGAGGCGAGCAGTTTGCCCGTCTCGATGAGTAGACGGAGTTGCTCCTCGGTCCGCTGGCCACCAGGTGGAGACTGTGTGACGTCGAATCCCATCACCTCATTACGATGCAGGGTTGGGCATCTGGGGAGGTCTGGCGGGGGAGGCTTGCCAGCCGGGTGGGGGCAGGCTCTCGGCGCATGCGAAAGCTCTAATTGCCAAAGTGCCAGTTGACCCCGGCACTCACCTGGATGTTCTTCTGCTGCTTGCTGCCGCCGTTGGGAAGGTCGGTGACGAAGTAGTGGCTCATCAGGCGCAGCTCGAAGCGATGATAGATGTTGTAGTTGATGCCGCCGCCGAACGCGTAGGTGTAGCCAAAGGCTGAGCTCGCCAATGTGTTGCCGGAGGGATACTCGCCGTCCGTGGCGTCTGTAAGCCCCACCAGAGCCTCGGCGAAGATGCCGCCACGGCGGCTCCAGAGGGTGGGCGAGATGTGGCCGAGGTTGAAGGTATATCGTCCGCCGCCCAGAAAGCTTGCCTGGTGGATATCAATCTGAGTGCGCAGGTTGGTAACGGCCAGGCCGTTCAAGGAGACGACCGGACCGAAACCGTGGAAGGCCGTATAGGCCAGATCCACGGTGGCTCCGCGTAGATAGAAGTAATCTGACGGCGAGGATCCCACGAACTTGGATCGTTGCTGGGTATAAGTCATGCCCAGATCCATGGGTGCCTGAGCACGGACGAGCGCCGGGGTTACCGCCATCGGCAAGACAAGCAACGCAAACGCGGCTGTCCGCAGGCCCATACGGCACCAGGCTCCGCTCAGCCAATCCAATACACAGCGGAAGATGCCGGCCAGTCCGTGACCGGGGAGCATCATCCTGGATCGTGGTGTATGGGTCTGGCGCATGCCGAGAGTCACTCCTGATTACTGGACGGTGAGCTTGAGATAGGTGGATCGGACTAGATTGCCGGAAGTAGCGGTCACGGTGAGGTTGTAAGTCTGCGGGGTCTGGCCGTAGTAACCGCTGGAGGGCGACGAGATGCAACCAGAGAGGCCGGCTGTGATCGCCAGCAGGAAACAGATGGAACCGAAGATTGAGGTGAATCGGCTTCGGCGCCGGAACCATCCCAAGGGAAGCGCGACCACGGCCAGGGTTGCGGGGAGATAGCCCAGCGGAGAGTGGGAGCGTGTGGAGGAACGGCCCTTGGCCGGACGCCGCAGATGTGAGGTCTGGAGCAGATTGGCGGCCGTCACCGCAAAGGTCACCGAGGTCGCGCCTGAGCCTGCGGCGACGGAGGTGGGTGTGAGCGTCCCGGTGACGGTGCTGGGCAACCCGGAGAAGCTCAGCGAGATGGGACCGGGCAGCGTGCTGGTGATGATGGGGGTGACAACCAGCGGATAGCTCGTCGTTCCGCCGGCGATGGTCGAGCCGCTGCTCGATCCTCCCGAGGCGACGGTGATGGAGAAGTCCGCTACGGTTTGCGCGTAAATGGGTGAAGTAACGCCCGCGTAGGTGGAACTGCCGGAGTAAACGGCAGTGAGGCTGTGCGTGCCCGCATAGACAAAACTTACCGAGATGGTTGCCGCACCGTTGACCACCGCCCCCGAGCCAATCGGTGTCGTCCCGTCAAAGAAGCTCACCGTACCCGTGGGCGCGGCTCCGGCAACCACCGGCGTCAGCACCGCGGTCAGAAGAGTGGGGTTGTCCAGAAACACCGGATTGATCGAGCTGGTGAGAGCGATGTTGACGCTGCCGAGCACTGTTTCCACCACGGTATTGGAGGTCGAGGTCTGGTCGTCACCGGAGTACACCGCAACCAGGTTGTAGATCCCCGGTTGCGGAAAGCTAGTCACCAGCGTCGCCACGCCGCCGTTGAGGGTGGCCGTGCCGATGGTCGTTCCGTTGCTCTGGAAGGCGATGGTTCCCGTAGCTGTTCCAGAGGCGGCTGAGACGACAGCCGTGAGCATCGTGCTGCCATTGACGGCGACAGGATTCACCGAGCTGGTGAGCCTTACGGAGGTGGTAAAGCCCACCACCTGGGTCAGGGAGGCGCTGCCGCCCTGGGTGTTCGTGGTGCTGACGTACACCGCTTGAATGGGATAAGATCCGGCCGCCGGAAAACTGTCGCTGATGCTGGCCACGCCCACCGTGCCCGAGCGATCCGTGACCGTGGCGCTTCCGATCAGCACCCCCGCACTATAAAACGACACCGTGCCGCCGGGTGGGGTAGGACCCGTGGTCGTGATGGTCAGGGTAAAGATGGTGGATTGATTGATGGCCGATGGGTTGACGCTGCTGGTCAGGCTGAACGTGGCAGGTTCCACGACGAAGATGTCGTTGCTGGTCACGGTGGTCGCCACACCGCTGGGAATGTAGGGAGAGGACAGCGTAGCGCTGGCCGTATACGTGCCGTAGGCGTTCAGTTGCAAACCGGACGTGGCTGGAATTGTGAGCACGCCGTTGTCCGACGCCGGGATGGTAAAGGTAGCGCCCCCCAGAAAGACGCCGTTGCTGCCGGCGCTGGAGCTAAAGGTGACACTCCCGCTAAAGTCGGTGGCGACACTGCCATTGGACTGATAGGCCGTGAGGATCAGCTCCACGGAGTTGCCCTTATCGATGGTCGAGGGCGTGGCGACCAGGGTGAAGTAGGCCACGTTGGAGAGGCCGATGCCGAAGAGCGAGGCGCTGCCCGTGGTACCCGTTGCGCTGCCCGAAGCGCTGGTGGTGAGCACAAGGTTGGCTGTGTTCGGCCCCACCACTGTGGGCTGGAAGTCCAGCGCCACATTGCAGACCTGGCCGATGGCAAAGGTTGCCCCGCTGCCGGTTGGACAGGTGCTGCCGTTGTTGGCCAGAAGGAAGGCGGCCGAGTTGGTGCCGCTGAAGCTGGGGTCGGGGCTGACGCTGAGGGAACTGGTCGCGTTGCCGGTCTCCTGAACGGCCAGCAGCTCGGGATCATCACTGCTGTCCAGATCGCCGACAATGGTGGGAGTAGGGAAATCGACCGTCGCAGTGGAGCGCTCGATGGTGATCAGGCCAAGGTCGGTGTCGCTGAGGATCAGGTCTCCGTTGCCCTGAATCAGGATGCCCGCGGGAGCCTCCAAGGTGTACGGCGTCTGAGTATTGGTGGAAGTGCTGGTGTAAGCGTTGAGCACAAACTGGTCGCCGCTCACGGTGGACTCTACGATGCGGCTGTTGCCCGTATCGGCAATGTAGACCGTGCCCGCTGCATCCACGGCTACGCCTGTGGGGGCTTTCAGGGGCAGAGAGGTCAGGCTCAGAACAGTGGTCGCAAGACTGGTGATGGGGAACTGGACCACGCGGCTGTTGCCCGTGTCCGCCACGTACAGGTTGTTGTTCGCGTCGATGGCCAGGCCGGTTGGTCCGGAGAGACTGGCGCCAGACCCCGTGAGCTTGAGCGCCATAGCCAGATTCCCTCCCAACACGTCCTGATAGATGGTGTTGGTCTTGCTATCGGCGATATAAAGGTCGCCGGAGTTATCAATGGCCAGGCCGGCGGGCTGGGTAAGGGTAATGCCGTCAGGAAGCGTGAGAGCGGTAGGAGTGGAGCTGCCGTAGAGGATCTCATAGACAGAGGTTCCCGAGGAAACAAACAGGTTGCCGGCTCCATCCATCACCAGCCCTGAACTGGCCGAGAGATTCAGAGGCGCGCCAGAGGTCACGACCGAGAAGGCTCCCGTGCTGGACTCCTCCAGAATGCGGTTATCCGATACATCCGTGAAGAAGATATCCCCCGCTCCATCCTGTACCGCCGCGCCGGAGGTGAATGCGTTGGGGGTGAGAGCCGGGGAGCCGCTGACGGTAACCGCCGTGGCTGGCGAGAACACCAGCTGCGGACCCACTCCGACGCCGGAGAGATAGATCGTATTCACGATGGCGCCGGCGGTATCGGTGATCAGCAGCGCCCCCAGGCGGAGGCCGATCTGCGTGGGCGTAAAGGCCAGCTTCACCTCACAGGTGTCCGGGTAGGTGACCGTGATATTGGTACAGTTGGTGGTGAGGACCGAAAAATCTTCCTTGGGTGAGCCGTAGGTCACCGCTGTAACACTCTGGATCGCAACCCCGCTCGATCCAGGGCTGCCGGTGAAGTCCTGGGTATAGATTCCCGTAGCGCCAACATTGACGCTGCTGAAGTTGATTGCCGTACTCGGTGACAGCCCCTGCCCCGGGGCGGATGAGATGCACAACCCCAGGAGGAGAAACACAACCCAGGAACGAGCTACCGCGAGCGTGATTCCGTGCCTGCTCAGGAGATTGCCGCGGAGCGAGACAGTCATCATTCCTCCAACAAGGGCCGGTAATTCACAGGACAAGCTTGGTCCCCGAGGTCGATCTGCTTTGGCCGCCCTGACGAAAGGGGCGATGGCAAACCTTGGCCCCGCTCGGCGGAGGATTCCCCGCCAGGAATCCCGTCAGCAGTTCAGTCCATCGATCCGTTTTCAGATGAAAACAGACACATAAAACGAGTAGTGACGCGCCAAGAATACCATCTCTCCCGTTGAATTCACTAAATAATTCAAATCATCTCTGGGTGCTTAAAAGAGGATTCTTACGAAAGGTCCAAAACGTAGCACCGCAATCACCTTGCATGAGAAAGCTCTGGACGGGAAAGAACCAAAGCGGATACGTCCCGGGAGCCGGCGGCGCAGTTGGGAGAAGAGAAGAACTGCCGGCGGGGCAGGCTCGGTGGGATCGTTCAGCTAGCCTCCCCTTCTCCGCCCGCACCGTCTCGGGGGGTGGCGTAGAAGGGCACCCCGGCTGGAGTGGTTTTGGCCTGGGGAGGTGCATTGCAGGCCGTCAGGCGGCTGTGAGACCAAAGCGCCTCAAGCGCCGGACTGGATCGGCTCTGCGGCTGTGGCCGATCCAGCCCCGGCTGACGTCGGGAGCATCTTCGCGGGGGAAGAAGCCGCCGGGCTCTTCAAGCCGGAGTCGCGCCCACAAGAGGTAGTCTTTACTGGCCGGAGACCGGGGCGATGATGGCGTCGAGACGGTCTGGCGCGTTGTCGACGCGTTCCAGTTGCGGATAGCGTTCGCCGCCGTGGTAGTTGATGGAGATCACCTTGAAGACACCGGTGTTTTCAACGATCAGGTTGATGGCCGGACCATTGCCCTTGGCATTGTCGATGGCGGCGCGGAGCAGGCCAGGGGTGAAGGCTCGATCGTTTACGGCGATGATCTGGAAGCCGGGAGCGAGACCTGCGTGGTACCCGACGCCGCCGACGATGACGTCGCCCACCGTGCCGTTGGCGCTCACCGTGAAGCCGAGCGAGTAGGTTGCGTCCAGGCCATCGCTCTCATTCAGTTGCGACCAGTAGTTGGGCTTGTCGGTGTAGACCAACTGGTAGCCGGAGAGGGCGTCGATGCCCGCCATCTCCGGCGCATGAAGCTGGTTGGAGTCCAGCCGGGTGCGCAGGAAGGTTGCCCAGTCGTTGGGCACAACGGCGTTCAGACCGCTGACGATGTCCGCAAAGGTATACGGCACAACTTCAGGCGGGGTGTTACCGCCCAGACCCTCAAAGGCCGCCAGAAAGTTGTTCAGGCTTTTTTTGCCTTTGGTCTTGGCGCGGATGGTTTCGTCAACCTCCAGCCAAAGCAGGTCGCCTTCATTGTAGTAGTCCACGTTGCGGCGCCAGTTGTCATAGGCGCCTCCAGCGTTGTAGAGGATCTGCGCGGCAGTCGCGGTATCCTGCAAATCGCGCCAGGTTCGCCCCGGGCGGGCATCGTCCAGGTCGGCTGCAATCGTGGCGAGCCGGTCGCGGAAGACCTCCGGACTCCAGATGCCGCAACGGGCGGCGAGAACATCACCCAGGTAGTTGGTCAGTCCTTCATAGACCCATAGGAGGTCCCCTTTCATCGGTTCCTGGTAGTTGTCGGTGGCCAGACCGGCGGGCCGGCGATACTTTCCGTTCCAGGAGTGAGTAAACTCGTGCGGCAGCAGATCCCCCGCCTCAGCGAACATACCCTCATCGATGAAGGTCTTCTCCGGGACGCGGTCGTCGGAGGATTGATGATGCTCGAGGCCGAAGTGCGCAACCTGATCTGAAAGCGTCACCAGGAAGTGATAAGAGTTGTAATGGCGGGAGTTGTACAGAACTCCCGTCTCGCGCACCAGCTTGGAAAACTGGTCGATGTGTTGCTGAGAGAGAGCCAGATCCTCTGGACCATCACCGGCCAGGTCAAGGTAGTGCCGGGGGGTAACGTCCGGGGCTAGATCGATCTCCCGGAAGTAGCGGCCTGAGAGGACGGGCGAGTCGATGAGCTGATACAAGGAGACCGTCTTGAAGACCACATAGGAGGAGCCTTTCGTAGCGTCTCCGGTGGGCTCCAGCGCCGTTCCGAAGCGCCAGCCCGGGGGGAGGGTGATGGACGGCGACACCAGGATGTCATCCACCTTGGTGTGGGCGATGTCTCCGTTGAGCGGATAGACCAGAACGGTGTTCCAGCTCAATAAAGCGAGATTGGCGCTGGTAGAGCCGCCCTCCGTGAAGTTGCCGGCTCCGGTTGCCAGGAAGTCCATCTTGACATCGAGCTGGGAGACTCCAGCCGGAACCGTGATGCGATAACTGTACATATCCACCGGATCCCGCTCCCACTTCACGCTCTGGCCGCCCGGGGTAGTAATGGAGAATCCGGCCTGGTTGATGAGGGGACCCGTAGGGCCGTGCTCGCCGGGAATCCACTCCGGATAGACAAGGGTCATCGGGATGGGTTGAGAGCTGGAAGCAACTGGAATGGTCTCCGTGGCGTGCAGGATCTTTCGGGGGGCATCCGTGAGATCAACCGCGAGGGTGATGGGGCTGGACTGCGCAGCGGCGGCCATCGCGGAGGCGCTCAGTATGGCAAGGCAGATGCGGCGAAGGATCGACATGGCTCATTGACTCCTGGTAGGGAGACTAACATCCGCGGCTTCCTGAGAGACGGCTGCCCCCAGAAGACCAGATACGCGAAACATACTGCGCCCGACGGCAAGCCCCGGTGCTTCGCGCGCGTTCGGCTTCCGTTGATTAAGATCTAACGTGATGGCTGCATCTCATTCCATGGATGATGTCTTGCATCAGACGCGGCCGGCGCGTTTCTGCGCGATCACCAGACCCCGCGGCGTGGGCAACAAAATGACCGAGATCAATCCTGCTGCCTCCATCTTCAGCGCCGCCTCACGGACGACTTTGAGGTGGGAGCTGGCATCGTGCATCAGGATGATCCCGTGCGGCTTGATCTGGGGCAGAAATCGCCGGATCTCCTGCTCGCGAATCGGCATATCGCTATCGCTGAAGAAGATGTCGATCATTCCATCGACCTGCATCTCTAGACTCGATTCATTGCGCAGCTCAATCCAGGCCTCAAGGCCAGAGGCGGAGATCGTCTCTTTCGCCTTGCCAAACACGACTGGATCGTACTCGCAGCTCACGATCTTGCCGAAACCGTTTTGCTTCAACCCTTCGGCAAGCCAGAGGGTGCTGACGCCCAGAAAGGATCCCGTCTCAACCACTCGATCCGGTTTCACGGTGGTGACCAGCGTGCGCAAAAACTCCAGCACTTCGGCTTCGGCGGTCATGGAGTCGTACATGCTCCACCGCTCCGGGTGCGGACATTCCGGCGTCGCTCGATGATACTCCGTGAGCAGCGCTCCCTTGGCTCGCTCGGCCTGACGCATCACCTTGTGCTCTTGCTTCAGCTTCTTACCAAACAGCGCCATGCGCCTGACGGTTCTCCCCGTGGTCTCCCCATTCTAGTCCGCTGCGATTCGTAGATGGAAGGGTGCCGGCCGCGGCAGCCCGAGAAGATCAGCCAAGACGCCGTGCGAGGAAGGTCGTACCTGGCGGCGATCATTCTTTTGTGCCGCTGCAACCCGCACAAAACAACATTCAGAGGTCGGTCTGGGTCTGTGGCCCAAGGGGTCAGGGAAGGGGCGGTCTTTTGAGTGGAGATGCCCCGCGGATCCTTCGGGCACATTGCTTGCGGCAAGAGAGCTTGCGCAGCGATGTCGCAGATGATTGCCCTCAATCTCACGGGACGAAGTTCTACCACATGCCCCAGGAACGGCTCATATAATCGCTCATGGTCATGGTCACCATCACCAGGAACATGAAGACTCCTGCGCCGATGGTCAGCTTGATGAGGCGTGACTGGAAGGCCGCGTGCATGAAAAATAGCGCTCCGATGGTCGCCTGGGTGCAAGCGATTCCTACGGCGACCACCGCATTGGCCCATTTGAGATCCACAAACGCCGCCGCGCAGGTCAGCCCCGTCAAGGCCAGCATGATGATATAGACAAAAAAGTACTGGAGCGGAGTCACGATGCGATGCTGGGCGTGCTCTGGATTGTCGAGGTGGGCGTGAGTGGCTTGATCAGTCATCGTATTTCCTTGGAGTTCCCTGGCCCTGCAGGGCAGCAGGCCGAACCGGGAAGTAGCAGTTCGGTCCGTCTGCCGGACCAGGCGTTTCAGTGCATGGGATGACGGTTGATGAGATAGAGCAAAGGGTAAAGAAACAGCCAAACGACATCAATGAAGTGCCAGTACAGAGCGAAGTTCTCCACCGGCGCCACATAACCGGCGCTGAAGTCGCCGCGCCTGGCCCTGGAAATGAGCCAGCAGAGAATGCCGAGACCGATGATCATGTGCAGGGCGTGCATGCCGGTCATGGCAAAGTACAGGAAGAAGAAGACCTGGGTCTTTTGGGCCATGTCCGGAGGCAGAGGAGCCTCCTTGATCCCGTAGCCGGCGGGGTTGGTGAACATGGAGATATTGAAGTTGTTGCCGGGGATATGATGCAGCTCATACTTCTCGTGATACTCGCCGTACTTGAGACTCAGGAAGAGGACGCCCAGCAGCGTGGTCGTCACCAGCATGGCCACCAGCAGCGAGCGTCTGCGCATCTCGGCCGCCCACACGCCGACGGCCATGCAGAAGCCGGAGGTGATCAGCACCATTGTGTTGATCGTGCCGATTCGGACGCTCAACTGGTTGGAGGCTACCACGAAGGCAGGGTAGTACCAGTTGCGGTACAGAAGGTATGCCAGGAACATGCCGCCAAAGAACATGATTTCGGTCAGCAGAAACAGCCACATTCCGAAGCTGCCTGCCTCCCGCTGCTGCTCGACAGTCTCGAAGTGGTGGCGATGCTGAGGCAGAGAGACGTGGCCGTGCTCCTGTCCGGCATGGAGATCGGCTGGATCGGTTGTCGCCAGTGCGCTATCCAACGGTGGTCACCTCTTTCTTCGTCTTGTTCGCAAGCCACTCGTAGTCATAGACCTCATGGTCCATGATGGGTATCTCGGTAAAGTTTTCCGTAGGTGGCGGGGAGGCGATCTGCCACTCCAGCCCCGTGGCCTGCCATGGATTGCTGCCGGCAATCGCTCCGTACTTCAACGACCAGGCCAGATAGAGCAAAGGCAGCATGTAGCCGAAGCCCAGGACGGTGGCGCCGGCCGTGGAGAGCACGTTCAGGACCTGAAACTCCGGCGGATAGGCGGCATAGCGGCGGGGCAGACCCAGGTAGCCCAAAACGAACTGGGGAAGGAAGGTCAAATTGAATCCGATGAACGTGGTTACGGCGGCCAGCTTGGAGATGGTCTCGGGATACATTCGTCCGGTCATCTTGGGCCACCAGAAGTGAATTCCCGCCAGGAAGGCCATCAACCCGCCGCCCACCATGACAAAGTGGAAGTGGGCCACCACGAAGTAGGTTTCGGTCAGGTGAATATCCATGCCCAGCGAACCAAGGAAGACGCCGGTGAGGCCGCCGATGGTGAACAGCCCCATGAAGCCGAAGCAGTAAAGCATGGGGGTCTCAAAGGTGATCGACCCCTTCTGCAAGGTAAACGCCCAGTTGAAGATCTTGATGGCGGAGGGCACCGCAACCAGCATGGTGAGCAGGGAGAAGACCAGCGCCGAGTAGCTGGACACGCCCATGATGAACATGTGGTGCTCCCAGACGAAGAAGCCGAACAGCGCAATGGCAACGGAGCTGAATGCCACCGCCGTATATCCGAAGATCCGTTTGCGGCTGAAGGTGGAGATAACCTCAGAGACCACGCCCATGCCGGGCAGGATCATGATGTAGACGGCAGGATGGGAGTAAAACCAGAAGAGATGCTGGAAGAGCAGCGGGTCGCCGCCTTTGGCCGGATCAAAGATGCCGATGCCGAAGAGCCGCTCCAAAGCCACCAGCACGAGGGTGGTCGCCAGCACCGGGGTTCCCAGCACCATGAGCAGGGAGGCTGCATAGTGCGACCAGAGAAACAGCGGCATGCGGAACCAGGTCATGCCCGGGCAGCGCATGCGATGGATGGTGACGATAAAGTTGATACCGGTAAGGATGGAACTGAATCCGGTGATGAAGATGGCCATCGCCGCGGTAATCACGTGCGTATTCAGGTAGTGCGTCGAGAGCGGCGTGGTGAAGGTCCAGCCGGTGTCCACTCCGCCCAGTACCAACGCGGCCAGGGTGAGCGTTCCGCCCGCCATATAGACATACCAGCTCAGCAGATTGAGCTTGGGGAACGCCAGGTCCTTAGCCCCAATCATCAGCGGAATCAGGAAGTTCCCCAGTACGCCCGGAATGGAGGGCACAAGGAAGAGGAAGATCATGATGAGGCCGTGCATGGTGAAGAACTTGTTGTAGGTATCCGCCGCCACCAGGTCAGGCTGGGGCGTGAGCAGCTCCAGCCGGATTAAGCCCGCAAAGGCTCCTCCGATGAAGAAGAAGAAGGTGACCGAGAACAGGTAGAGGAGGGCGATCCTCTTGTGGTCTTCGGTGAGCAGCCAACTCAGCAGACCGTACTCGTTGTTAATGTAGTGGCGCTTGGGTAACCGCGCCGTGCTTTGGTCCGGTAAGGAGACGATGGTATTTCCAATCGCTGTACTCATGGTTTCACCTTTCCCCTGCTGCCTGTGGTGGCGTTGTGGGAGCAGATTCTCCGGATGCAGCCGTCACCAGCGTCTGCTGCACGCGGTAGTCGGACTGCATGTTCTTGATAAACTCCACCAGGTCGATCAGTCCGTCCTCGCTGAGCTGGCCCTGGTAGGTGGGCATGATGGGAGCATATCCGGCCGTGACATGCGCGGACGGATTCAGGATAGCGTCACGCAGATAGGCGTCGTCCACCAGAATCTGACGGCCGTCAGTAAGCGTGAGCTTGGAGCCGTAGACGCCCGCCAGATCCGGCCCTCTGGCCGCCGCCGTTCCGTTGTGGCAGGAGTTGCAGCCCATGCTGGCGAACAGGCGCTCTCCGTTCTGAGCCAGGCTTTGGCCTGAGGTGGACTGCTCCAGCCAGGTCTTGTAGTCCCCAGGCGTCATCACCGTAATCCAGCCCACCATGCCGGAGTGCTGGGTGCCGCAGTACTGGCTGCAGAAGAGGCGATAGTTGCCCGCCTTGGTGGCCTCAAACCACACGGTGGAGTAACGCCCCGGAATCACCTCTCGCTTGATGCGAAAGTCGGGCACAGAGAAGCTATGAAAGACATCCTGGGAGATCATGGTCAACTGCACGGGCCGGCCCATCGGCACGTGCAGAGCGTCGATCTCATGCTGCCCTCCGGGGTGCTCGGCCTTCCACATCCACTGTTTGCCCACGATGTAGATGTTCATGGCGTTGGTGGGGGGGTTATAGATGCGGAAGTAGAGCAGCGCACCCCAGACGTAGACCACGAGGAAGATCGCCAGCGGGATGATGGTCCAGGTGGTCTCCAGCAGCGTGGAGCCCTCGATCTGGGTCGCCACGGGACTCCTCTGCCGGCTGTAGCGGGCGGAGAAGAACACCACCAGAACAGCAACCAACGTGGTTCCGAAGATGGTCATCAGGACCAGGAAAAAGTACAGCGCGTCCGTGTACGGCGCGATCGTGCTCGCCTCCGCCGGGAACAGCGAGGCGTTGTGGAGCCAGTTGACCAAAAATTGCCAGAGTACCGGACTGAGTCCCATCGTTTAGCCCTTATCCATCCCGCCCGGCCGTTCCGCGCCGGGCTGAAGGTCTTGTTGATGCGCAAGCTGGATGTCGCGCCGGAACATGATGAAGAGGAAGCCGCCCAGGGAGGCGACGGTCGCAATTCCGCCGATTTGCACGGCGCGCACCACCATCAGAGAACGTTTGTCGATCTCTGGATTGTAGCGGTAGCAGTAGGTGAGAATGTTCGGTACGCCGATGCCGACCTTGCCGCGGGAGGCGTCCTGCAAGCTGTCCACCAGAGCCTGAGGTGGAAACTCGACGCCCAGGAAGTACTGCGCGACTCGTCCCTGGGGGGTTACAACCTCAATGGCGCTGGCATGCGCGTATTGGTTGGGCTTGCCATCCGGTCCGGGGACGCGAACATAGCCGAAGCCGATCGCGTGCGTGACGGCCTCCACGGCGGATGGGGAGCCCGTAAGATAATGCCATCCGTCTGCGGTGTCAGGGCGGCCATAACGGCGGAGATAGAGCGCCTTCTTCGCTGCCGCCATCTGTGGGGTCTCGCTCGGATCAAAACTGATCACGATGACCTGAAAGTCTCTTCCGGGGGTCAGATGGACCATCTCCAGGGCGCTGGTGAGCCCGTCCATCTCCTCCGGGCAGAGCATAGGACAGTTGTAGTAGACCGTGGTAAGAATGGCCGGCAGCTTGCCGTTGAAGTACTGTCCCAGTAACACCGGCTGACCGTGGTCATCCACAAAGCGGGCATGGAGAGGCAGTTGAGCGTTCAGG
>JAJYZE010000378.1 GCA_021800195.1 Acidobacteriota bacterium | reverse complement strand
CTCTGCGCCGCGCAAGGCCGCGGCGTTGATGGGGGGCTGGGGTCCTGTTGGGTATGCCAGGGCCTGTTCCTTCCACTGGGGTGGATGGCCTTCGTCATCGGAACCGGCTCTGGCGCCGATGATTTTAACTGAGCAGCAAAGCTGCGTTTCGAGGTTTGCCGTATGCGTATGAATTTTGCCGGACTCTCACTTGCAATGGCCGTTCTTGTTCTTCCAGCCCGCAGCTTCACCCAAAGCGCTACCGTGGTTGATCCTTCCCAACGGGCCTGGCATGCATCCTGGGTTACCCATCCCACCGCTCCACTGCGTGAGCCTCTCGTGCTGCACTTCCGGCGCTTCGTCACGTTTGCCTCAGCTCCAGCCAACTATATTGTCCGGGTCAGTGCCGACAACCGTTTTGTTCTTTACGTGAACGGACGGCGAGCCGGCGATGGCCCCGCCCGCGGCGATCTCAGCCACTGGCGCTATGAGAAGTTTGATCTTGCGTCCTATCTCCACAGCGGTAAAAATCTTGTCACAGCCACGGTTTGGAACTGGGGCATCTACGCGCCCATCGCGCAGATGAGCGATCGCACCGCATTCCTGCTTGAGAGCGAGGCCACCGGCGCCGAGGCAATCAGCACTCCCAAAGGCTGGCAGGTGCAAACCGAACCTTGCCATAGCGCTCTCAACCGCAACTCTGTCACCCAGCGCTCTTATATGGCCTCCGGCCCCGGTGAGCAGGTTGCCGCCGCACTGTGCGACTGGAATTGGAACACTCCGACAGATTCCAGCTCCAACTGGGTTTCCGTGGCCTCGCCGATGCGCGACAGCATCTATGGCAACGTCAATCATGCCCGCTCCGCTGACTCTAGCGGCGGAAACTCCTGGGGCCTCGTCCCTGACACCCTGCCGCACATGGTCTACGAACCCACCAGCGCCGGCCGGGTTGTGCGCGTTGATTCCATCGCCGCCGAGCCACCCGGCGCAATGTCCTTTCCCACGCACCCCTTCACCATCCCCGCCAACACGCATCTCCACATCCTGCTTGATCGCCGCACTCTCACCACCGCATATCCCATCCTCACCGTCTCTGGCGGCAAGGGTTCTGACATCTGGCTCACTTACGCGGAGGCCCTCTATGACAACAAAGATCGCAAAGGTGATCGCAATGCTCTCACCTACAGCGACGCAAATGGCGTGGAACATCCCCGCCAGGCACTCGGTCTGCGCGACGAATTCCTGCCCGACGGAGGCGCACACCGAACGTTTGAGTCATTATGGTGGCGCACATGGCGCTATCTCGACCTTGATATCCGCACCGGCAGCGAGCCTCTGCAGCTCGATTCACTCGCTGCCGCCTTCACCGCGTATCCCTTCCAGGAGCGTGCCAATTTCCAGTCACCCGATCCTCAGCTAGCTAAAATATGGGAGATCAGCTGGCGCACCGCGCGTCTGGATGCCCACGAAACCTACATGGACACGCCCTATTACGAGCAGCTCCAGTACATAGGCGACACCCGAATCCAGGCCCTGATCTCTTACGCCGTCACCGGGGACGATCGGCTTGCCCGCCAGGCGCTCCAGGCCTTCAACGACTCCCGCATCCCTGAGGGCATCACTCGCAGCCGCTACCCGAGTTCGCTGGGGCAGAACATTCCCACGTTCTCTCTGCTGTGGATCGGTATGCTGCACGACTACTGGATGTACCGTGCGGATCCAGAGCCCATTCGCAACTCGCTGGTTGGAACGCGCGCGGTTCTTGACTGGTTTGCCCTCTACCAGCAGCCCGACGGCCTGCTGCGCAGGCTGCCCTGGTGGAGCTTTATTGACTGGGTTCCCTCCGGCGCAATTCCCACGTATGGAGCGAACGGCGAGTCCTGTGTCACCTCGCTTCAATATCTTGGCGCCCTGCGCAACGCGGCTGACCTTGAAGCTGCATTCGGAGATCCCAACCTCGCCGCGCGCTACCGTACCCGTGCTTCTCACGTCAGCGCCGGAATTTACAGCAAGTGCTGGGTTCCATCGCGCGGTATGCTGGCGGATAACCCGGATAAGACGGTCTTCAGCCAGCAGTCCAACATTCTGGGTGTGCTCTATGACGCGATCCCCAAGGATCAGCAGCATGCTGTTCTTGAAAGAGTGCTGGCCATCGAGCCGGGAACCACGCCAAACGGCGTTCTCAGCGCCTCCTACTACTTCCGTTTCTATCTGGCCCGCGCACTCGACCACGCTGGAATGGCTGATGATTACCTCGCTTCCATCAAGCCGTGGCGGCAGTTGCTCGCACTGCACTTCAGTACCTGGCCGGAAGCGCCGGGCGACACGCGTTCCGACTCGCACGCTTGGAGTGCTCATCCGATTTACGATCTGCTGACCCTGGTGGCGGGCATTGAACCAGCCAGTCCCGGGTTCAGGACGGTACGCATTGCTCCGCATCTCGGCTCGCTGCCTTCCCTCACGGCCAAATACCCGCATCCCGATGGGATGATCGAGGTGGACTACCATCGTCATGGCAAAGGTCTCGATGCCAAGATCACCCTGCCGGCCAAGCTGCGCGGCGTCTTTGTTTTCGGTGGGAAGACCTGGCCCCTCGTGTCCGGGGAGAATCACATTCACGCACCCGGACCAGACGCCGGTGAGTGAGATGCAAATGCCGGCCGCGGGAGATCTGTGTTGGAGTGGATACGCCGGCGGCTGAGCGTCTTCCATCGCGGGCCGGTTTAGAATTCCCGAATCAGCAGTTCCATCGCTCGACGGCGATCTTGTCGCCGGCCGGGTCCTCCAGAGTCAATCGCATCGTGCTTCAGACACCCGAAGCCCCTCGTGAGCTCCAGCACCATGAGGGAAAGATGTGCCTTGACTGCTCGCGCGTCGCAGTCCATCGCTGCGAAGAGAAAGATGCCGGATG
>JAJYZE010000377.1 GCA_021800195.1 Acidobacteriota bacterium | reverse complement strand
TCCAATCCGACCATGAACCTGCGTGAGATGTTGCGGCGCTCCAGGCGGCAGGTTCATCTTTCGACGCATTCGCGCCCTCTGCCCAGTAGCTTGCGGCCCAATCTGTTCTCCGGCGATTAGACTACCTGCCTTGCCGCCCCTGTTGCGAGCCTCCTTGCCGGCGGAGCAGCCTTCCACGCCACGCCGGGAAGGTTTTAGGCTCCTTGGGCTCTCCGCACTTTTCCGTAAAGCAACGCCTGCGAGCATGAGCCCTTTCAGCTTGACGAGCGGCATGGCCACGCCCATCCGGCTCGCTTTGGGACGCCACGAAGCACGCGCCGGCGCGGGCTTTCGCCATGCAGGATGAGAGAGAACTTCATGAACAGCCAGATGCCTCCAGTTCAACGCCAAGCAACTCCGGAGATGCACGCGCGCTTCGGACCCAAGTTTGTCGGAGCCGTGCCCGGTCCTTGTGCCCAGGCGGTAGTCGCTGAGGACGGCCGTTACATCTCCCCGAGCTATACACGCGGCTATCCGCTGGTGGTCAAGCGCGGCTCAGGGTGCCGCATTGAAGACGTGGACGGCAATGAGTTCCTGGACGTGACGGCAGGGATCGCTGTCACCTCCACCGGTCACTGTCACCCGGAGGTCGTGAAAGCGGTACAGGAGCAGGCCACGCGGCTTCTGCATATGTCCGGGACGGATTTTTACTATGACCTGATGCCTAGGGTTGCGGAGCGGCTTTCGGCCACTGCCCCTATGCCGGGGCCGCATCGCATCTACTACGGCAACTCCGGCGCGGAGGCCATTGAGTGCGCCATCAAGCTGGCGCGTTACCACACGGGCCGGCAAAACATCATCAGCTTTGTGGGCAGCTTCCACGGCAGAACCATGGGAGCTCTTTCGCTCACTGCCTCCAAGGTGCAGCAAAAGCGCCGTTTCGGGCCGTTCGTTCCCGGAGCGACTCAGGTGCGCTACCCGTACGCCTACCGCGGATGCAGTGGAGGTCCGCAGGAAGAGCAGGCTTTTGCCCTGGGTTGCGCCCGGTATATCGAAGACAAGCTGTTCAAGACTGTGCTGGCACCGGAGGAGGTCGCGGCGATCTTCGTTGAGCCCATCCAGGGTGAGGGGGGCTACGTGGTGGCTCCGAATATCTTTCTGCAGGAGATTCGCCGGATCTGCGATCGTCATGGAATCCTGATGGTTGTCGATGAGATTCAGTCCGGTGCCGGCCGCACGGGAAAGTGGTGGGCGATCGAGCACTCTGGGGTGCAACCGGACATCGTATGCATGGCCAAAGGCATCGCCTCCGGTATGCCGCTGGGGGTTTGTCTGGCGCGAGCCGAGGTGATGGACTGGACGCCTGGCTCCCACGCCAGCACCTTTGGCGGCAATCCCGTCTGCCTGGCCGCAGCATTGGCCACAATCGACATCATCCAGCGCGAGGCCATGGCCAATGCGGCTGCCGTGGGGACGGCGGCGCTGCAACGGCTGGGAAGCTGGGTCGAACAATATCCCATCGTCGGCGAAGTGCGCGGGCGCGGGCTGATGATCGGCGTTGAGATCGTCACGGACCAGCAGAGTCGAGAGGCCGCCAGCGATCTGCGCGACAAGATCGTCGATCTGGCCTTCGAGCGCGGCCTGCTTTTACTGGGCTGCGGGGCTAACACCCTGCGCATCTGCCCGCCGCTGGTGATCTCGCCAGAGGAGATGGAGGTGGCGCTGGATCTGCTGGAGGAGTGCGTGGTGCGGGCGATGCAGTAGACCTGGATCAGCCCGCCAGCCTGTCCTGGGCGGCGCTGACGATCGGCGCAGAGGGCGCTCGATGCCCGCACAAGGAAGAGATGGAAGGAGATGAGATGGCGCTAAATTCGATTGTCGTGGAAGAGCCTTCGCCGCGCGAGGAGGTTCATTGCTTGCTCACGCGGCTGGGAGTGACGGAGTTGTTGACCAGGCTGGCTGGGAGCGCAGATCCGTCTTCCGCAACGGAGATCGAGGTGCGAACGCCGATCACCGGGCAGGTGTTGGCGCGGCTGCGGGAGACCTGCGAATCGGATGCGCGCGAGGCGATCGAGGCGGCGCATCGCGCGTTTCTGGTCTGGCGCAGCGTGCCGCCGCCCCGGCGCGGTGAGCTGGTGCGTGCGCTCGGAGAGGAGCTGCGCGCGGAGGCGGAAGGGCTGGGGCGGCTGGTCACGCTGGAGACCGGCAAGATCCTTTCCGAGGGTCTGGGCGAGGTGCAGGAGATGATCGATATCTGCGCCTTTGCCATCGGGCTCTCGCGGCAGTTGGAAGGGCGAACCATCGCCTCCGAGCGCGCTGACCATCGCATGATGGAGACCTGGCATCCGCTGGGCGTGGTGGGCGTGATTTCAGCGTTCAACTTCCCGGTGGCGGTCTGGTCGTGGAACGCGGCGCTGGCCCTGGTCTGCGGGGACGCCGTGGTGTGGAAGCCGTCCGAGAAGGCGCCGTTGACGGCACTGGCGGTGCAGGCTCTGTTTCTGCGCGCGGCGGAGAAGGTGGGTGGCGTCCCAGAGAGTTTGTGCTCCGTGTTGCTGGGCGGCGCCAGGCTGGGGGAGTTATTGGTGGACTCGCCGCGGATTGCGCTGCTCTCGGCCACCGGCTCGACGGCGATGGGCCGGGCTGTGGGGCCCCGCCTGGCCAGCCGGTTTGCGCGCGGGTTGCTGGAGTTGGGCGGCAACAATGCGGCTATCGTCTGCCCCAGCGCGGATCTGGACCTTACCCTGCGCGCGGTCGCCTTTGCCGCCCTGGGAACCGCCGGCCAGCGCTGCACCACGCTGCGCCGCCTGATCGTCCACGAGTCGGTCTACGCGGATCTGATCTCGCGTTTGAAGCGGGTGTATCGCTCGGTGATGGTGGGGGATCCGCGCGCTGCCGGAACGCTGGTCGGCCCCCTGATC
>JAJYZE010000376.1 GCA_021800195.1 Acidobacteriota bacterium | reverse complement strand
AGCAGCCCGTCGGCGGGCCCCGGCCGCGCCGTGCGACGCCGAGTCCGTTCCGCCGCGGTCCGCAACTGAGCTCGCGGCTGACCGTGAGGGTCGCCCGCTTTAGCGCGCGCGGCCACGTACACTTCAGTCTTTGTCCCGCTCCACTTTAAGCTCGATATACTGGTCAAGACTCAGTTGTTGATACAGTCTGCCCATGAAACATCTCCACCGCGGAGTGTTGCGCCTCTACTTGGAGCGCGGCGTATTCTGACGAGGCGCAACCATGCGGAACCTCTGGCAGTAGGCTGGAAATCAAAGGTGTGATCTGTCGTCACGGGTGCCAACAACTCTCGAGTCGAAGGCAAGAGAACATTTTCATGAGCTGGCACGCACGCTGTTCGTGGCTTTGGGTTTTGCTGCGCTTTTTCGGCTCTGGATTATCGCCTCAGCCGTAGAGGTCGGCCAGACAGCGATCTACCACTGGGATTCGTCCCCGTCCAACCTCCTCATACCGGTTGCGGTGGATTTTCTCGCCTTCTGGCGGCTCCTTGCGGCGCTCTTGACCACTACCCAAAGGGCAGGACGTTGGCGAGCCGTGCTCTGGGGTGGTCCGCTCTTCTTCACTCCGTTGTTCATGAGTCAGAACCTTCATAGCCTCGACCCTAGGCCGGTCACTCCCCATCTGAACCATATCCTCATCGTGGCGGCCCTTATAGCCCCCGCGGCGCTCGGGGCCGGCTGGCGCGCAAATCTCACAGATTGAATGGAACGTGTCATCGATGCGGCTGCCACGACAGTCAGCGTGGCTGCTCTCTTTGGAGCCATTCTGCTCGCCCAGCTTGCCTACCGAGGCTGGCAGGCCAGCCGCCCCCAGGAGGCCAACCCACCGCTACACAGACACAATCCTCAGGCCAGCGCCTTCCAGCGCCACCGGGTCATCTGGATCCTCTTCGACGAGCTCTCTTATCAGCAGACCTTCGGGCAGCGCTATCCAGGTCTTACGCTGCCCGGATTGGACGCCTTGGCGGCCACCTCCACCAACTTCACCGATGCCGTGCCCCTCGATATCTACACCGATATTGTTCTTCCGAGCCTCTTCACCGGCCAGCCCTCCGACGACCTCCGAGCCACTCCGGCCGCCGCGCTCTCTACGCAATGAGCGAACAGGAAAGTGGCATCATTTCAACCAGCACAACACCGTTTTTCAAGACGCGCTCAACGCGGGATACAGCACCGCGCTCGCTGGTTGGTTTAACCCGTACTGCAGGATCCTTCCCGCTGTCCTTGACAGCCGCTATTGGGCGGACCGTATCCCAGGCCCGAACTACATGCTAAGCTCGAACACTATCCTTGAGAACATCGCGGCGCCTATCCAACAACTCCTCGGCATGGGGTTGAACGCCGCACCCGCCGACATTAATATCTATGTCCGAAATCACTTCGGCATCCAGAAAGGAGAGGGGCTCTCCACAAGACTGCACACGGAAGATTACATCGACCTGGACGCCCACGCCATTCAACTCTTGCGCGATCGGTCCTACAGCTTTGTGTTTCTGCACCTTCCGGTCCCGCACCCGACAGGCATCTACAACCGTCATACAGGTCGATTCGCCACCGCAGCATCGTCCCATATCAACAACCTAGCCTTAGCGGATCGATGCATAGCCGGTATCCGCCAAACGTTGCAAGAGACTGGCCAGCGGGACTCCGCCGCGATTGTCGTGATGGGAGACCATAGCTGGCGCACGAAGCAGATCTGGTACCATCCAACGCCCGGAGATGGCTGGCTAGAGGAAGACCAGCTCGCGAGCCATGGAGGCCAGTACGATCCCCGGCCGGTCTATATCGTGAAGCTAACCGGTCAGATCGCCGCAGCGCGCGTCGATGCCCCTTCAGCACAGCGAATACCCGCAAACTTCTTGACGCCATCATGGCCCACCGGATCAACACCCCGCTCGAACTGAATACATGGGTCCAATCCCTCCCTGCGCCTCACTAGCAGCCGTCTCCAAAGCGATCGCCAATCTCAACCGCCAACTTCGGCCGCCAGCTCCACCATCACCTCATCCAGCGCGCTCTGCCACGCCGAGAGCCGGACTCCGAAGCGCGCAGCCAGCAGATCATTCGATAGCACCGAGTTGCGCGGCCGCCTGGCCGGCGTGGGGTACATGCTGGAGGGGATAGGCGTCAGCACCGGGCTCGGCTGATCCAGCCGCACCGCCGTCCGCTTGAAGATCGCCTCTGCGAAGCCATACCAGCTCGTCGCGCCCGAACAGGTCATGTGGTAGCAGCCGGCCCAGGTCTCCGCCTGGCCGTACTCCCCGGCCAGAATCCCCAGGACGATCGCCTGCGTCGCCTGCGCCAACTCCCGGGAGCTGGTGGGAGCCCCAAACTGATCGTCCACAATGGACAACTGGTCGCGCTCCCGCCCCAGGCGCAACATGGTCAGCAGAAAGTTCTTCCCATGCGGGCCGTAGACCCAGCTTGTGCGGAAGATCAGATACCGCCCGCCCACCTGGCGAATCGCCTCTTCGCCGGCCAGCTTGGTCGCCCCATACACGCTCAGCGGGTGGGGCGTGTCCGTCTCCGTCCAGGGCCCCTGCTTGCTCCCATCAAACACGTAGTCGGTGGAGTAATGCACCAGCAGCGCCTTCAGGCGCATCGCCTCCTCGGCCAGAATCCGGGGAGCGTGCCCGTTGATGGCCATCGCCGCCTCCGGCTCGGACTCCGCTCGATCCACTGCCGTGTACGCGGAAGCATTCAGGATCACCTCCGGCGCAATCTGCCGCACGGCTGCGCGAACCTTCTCCGCAGCGGAGAGGTCCAGCTCCTGCCGCGTAAGCGCCGTCACCTCCGCCCGGTCTGCAAAGCTCCGTTGCAGCTCCACGCCGACCTGCCCGGCTGCGCCCAGGATCAGGACGCGCGGCAAT
>JAJYZE010000375.1 GCA_021800195.1 Acidobacteriota bacterium | reverse complement strand
CGCCGGATCTTCCGGGAGGAGAGATTGATCCGGCATCCGCCCTTCAGTGATGTGACCACAGTCGCTGCAGTCCTCCGCCGGGATCCATAACCTTCTTCGTAGGACGAATCCGAAGGAGGAAGACCGGCAATGTTTTGTTATCAGTGTGAACAGACTTCCGCAGGGGTAGCCTGCCAGACACAGGGTGTCTGTGGCAAAGATGAGGACGCAGCAGCGTTGCAGGACGTTCTGCTGCACATCGTCAAGGGAATCTCCATCTACGCGCACCACGCGCGTCTGCTGGGAGCGGCAAACAAGGCCTTGAGGGTGTGTGATCCAGAGGTGGACGCCTTCACCATCCGGGCGCTATTTGCCACACTGACCAACGTAAACTTTGACGTTGACGCTTTGGCTCGCCTTATTGAGGAGGCGGTGGCGATGCGGGCGGCTGCGCGCTGCATCTATGAGCGCGCGGCGATGGAGAGCGGGGTGGCGGCGCAGGAGTTTGGCGGGGCCGCGGTCTGGCAGCCGGCTACCCGGCGGGATGAGTTGATTGCGCAGAGCAAGCAGGTGGTGCTTCCGGCGCGGATGCTGGAGGAGGGCCGCGAGATTGCGGACCTCCAGGAGCTGGTGCTCTATGGCCTCAAGGGCGTGGCCGCCTACGCCGTGCATGCTCTCGCGCTGGGCGCCGGCGACCCGGTCTCCTATGGCAAGATCCATGAGGTCTTGAACACTCTCACCCACCACGCGCCGAGCACCGCGGAGTTGTTGGCCCTTGCGCTCAGCGTCGGCGAGCTCAACTACCGCGTGATGGAGATTCTGGACAAGGCGCACACGGACACCTTCGGGCATCCGCAGCCCACCCGGGTGCGGCTGGGCGCGCGCAAGGGCAAGGCGATCCTGGTCTCCGGCCATGATTTGCACGACCTCTACGCTCTGCTGCAGCAGACTGAGGGGCTGGGCATTCAGGTCTACACGCACGGCGAGATGCTGCCGGCTCACGGCTATCCCAAGCTGAAGAGGTTTCCGCATCTGGCGGGCAACTACGGCGGCGCCTGGATGGATCAAGCGGCGGAGTTTGATGCCTTTCCCGGCGCCATTCTGATGACCTCCAACTGTATCCAGAAGCCTCTGCTCACCTACCAGGACAGAATCTTCACCACCGGTGTCGTGCAGTGGCCCGGCGTTCCGCACGTAGAGGGTCAGAGGTTTGATCCGGTGATCCGCGCCGCGCTGAAGGCTCCAGGCTTTGCCGAAGACGGAGGCGATGAGGAGATTACCGTCGGCTTCGGCCATGATGCGGTCCTGGGCCTCGCCGACAAGGTGGTCGAGGCGGTCAAGTCCGGCGCCATCCGCCACCTCTTCCTCATCGGCGGATGCGACGGCGCTCGCTCGCAGCGCAGCTACTATACGGAACTGGCTGCCTCCGTGCCCAACGACTGCATGATCCTTACGCTGGCCTGCGGCAAGTACCGCTTCAACAAGCTGGAGTTCGGCCAAATTGGCGGCCTGCCGCGGCTGCTGGACATGGGGCAGTGCAATGACACCTACTCGGCGCTGCAGGTGGCTCTGGCGCTGGCCAAGGCGTTTGACTGCGGAGTGAATGATCTGCCGCTTTCGCTGGTGCTCTCCTGGTATGAGCAGAAGGCTGTGGCCATCCTGCTCACCCTGCTGCACCTGGGGGTCAAGAACATGCGCATCGGACCTACGTTGCCGGCGTTCTTGTCGCCGGGCGTGCTGGCGCTGCTGCAGGAGAAGTACAACCTGATGGCCATCACCACGCCGGAGAAGGATCTGGCGGCGATCCTGGGTTAGCAGTGGCGGAACATCGCCATCTCGCTCCGCTGCCACCCTCGTAAGCACTCACGACTCGGCCCGTCGTTTCCAGCGGGTCTGCAGGTGATACAGCGCCGCTCCAAGCAGGCCAACCAGGGCGGCAAACAACAGAGCGCTCATGCCCAGAATCCGTTCATCGCGCGCAGCCCACATGGCATAGGCGATCAGGACGGCGGGGGCGATGCCCAGAGCAACGGCGGCTGCTGTTCCTCCAGGCACACGAAAGGGCCGCGGCAGGTTGGGCTCTCGCATGCGTAGAATGGCCAGCGCGGCAAACTCCAGCAGCAGAGAAGCTCCATAGAGCACCAGGTCGATGGAGATCAGGCGCTCGAAGCTGAAACCCAGAGCCAGAGCCCAGATCACCGCGCAGGCCGCCACACTTACCCAGGGAACGCCTCTCCGGTTCTGCCGCAGGAGCACGCTTGGAGCCCGACCCTCTTCGGCCATGATAAAGGGCAGCCGGGAGTAGCTCATCATCAGCGGATTGAACATGCCCACACCGTTGATCATGCCTCCGGCCACGATGCCCAGCGCCAGCAGAGGACCGCCCAGGGCGAGCGCGGCATCGCTCCAGGCCCCGGTGGAGAACTCGCTCGGAGCCAGTCCAGCCAGACCCACGGCCAGCAGCGGCAGAATATAGGTTGCGGCCACCAAGCCCGCCGCTCCCAGCATCGCCCGAGGGTAGTTTCGTTGTGGGTTCTCCACCTCCTGCGCTACGGTGCTGGCGTTGTCCCAGCCCATGTAGTTCCACAGCGTTACGGAGACGGCTCCGGTCAGGTCCGGCGCGGGAACCGGTTGCAGCAGAGCGCCGGCGCCTAAGCCCGCGCCTGGGCCATGGACGGCGCGCAGCCAGGCCCACACTCCGGCGGCAATCAGAACGGCAAACGGGGCGAGCAGGACGCAGAAGAGCGCCACCGAGGAGCGTCCCACCGTACGGGCGCCGCTCAGGTTCCAGAGCGCGCAGCCGGCTACCACGGCGATCTCCCACCCGGCGCCGCGCCATCCCGCCACCCAGGACGGGGCCATCCGGCCGAGGTAGAGCACGAAAAGAGTCGGATAAAGAGCCATATCAAAAACGCTGGCGGCCAGCGAGAGCC
>JAJYZE010000045.1 GCA_021800195.1 Acidobacteriota bacterium | reverse complement strand
GCGGCCCAGCTCGATGCCCACCAAGTGACGCAGGCTGACCGACTCATACAGCGCCCCTTCCACGGCCGGGTCGGCAAGGTTGAACCACTGTTGCACCAAGTACATCCGCTGCATCCGCTCCCGTCCCCCCGGAGGGCGTCCGTTGCCGGCCTTGGGATAAAACGGCTCGATCTCGGCCCACAACTCACCCCACGGAACCACGATCTCCATCTGCGAAAGAAACTCTGCACCACGCGTCACCTTCGCGCACTTCTCAAATCCTGCCGCCATCGCCAACCTCTGCTGCTGTTCCATCCCCGCTCACCTCGATGATTGCAAACTAGAACATCGGACGGTGGAAACGTAAGAACTTAATCAGAGTCGCCATAGCGTACCCGAGACCTGGGAGTTGGTGAAAAAGCCGCGAACACCAAGCTCTCGATATTGCGCTCCACCTGCACGGAAAGGGCTCCCGGTCGCAGCCACAGCGGTGACGGTTGCGGCATCGAGTTTATGGTAAGAACGCAAGTACGGTAGCCCCCAAAGCGAAATTCGAGAAAAGCTGCGAATATTCGAGCACGCCATACAGGGCGGAGGGCTTATAAGTCTTCTCCGGGGCCATGATCGTATCCCCTGGATAGACCTTGATGTCATCAAACTTGTCGCTCCA
The DNA here is from genome assembly GCA_021800195.1 of Acidobacteriota bacterium. Classification (GTDB taxonomy): domain Bacteria; phylum Acidobacteriota; class Terriglobia; order Terriglobales; family Acidobacteriaceae; genus Granulicella. The sequence goes on along the minus strand of JAJYZE010000045.1, from coordinate 13,472 downwards.
CAGCCCCTTGTTGGGCAAATAGCCGATGACCTCGCCGTTGGCTCGGATGAGGAACTGCTGCTTGCGGTCAGCGTTGACCGTGAGGCCTCCGGCCATGCGGAGATAGTCGCCCACCTTGCGTCCGGAGATATACAGGAAGGAGTTCTGATCATTGACAGCGCCCACCACGTTCACCGTAGCCGGCACTGACGGAACCATGAACTGGTCGCCGTCGCGTAAAACAATGTCCGGGATGCCGGCGGTGCCGCGACTGTTGGGCTCGAAGTTCAGAACGATGCGTCCGGTGGCGCGGATCTGGCGGAGGCTAGCGATCAGGTTGGCTTCATTGAGCTGCGCTACATTGCCTCCGGCCAGGTTCTGAGCCGCCGCCGGAGAGGCGGCTGCCGCCATGTTGCTGCGCTGAATCTGCATGCTCAGGCTCTGCACATACTCGTCAATACGCACCTGCTGCATCGCTCGGGTGGACTCGCGCGTGAAGTCCGATCCGTAGAGGTACGCATCCGGCGTCAGGCCGCCGGCATGCTCGACCAGTTGGCGCAGCGTCTCGCCTGGCCTTACGGAGTACACTCCAGGGTGCGCAAGCTCTCCGCTCAACTTCACCAGCATCGTCTGCTGCGTGATTGGCACTTTGACGTCCGCCTGAGAGAAGATGGTGACCACGTCGCCTGCCTCCAACTCCAGGTCCTGGGAGCTATCGTGGTCCAGCACCAGTTTGCCCAGGTCAAAGGGGATCAACTCGGTCTGAAGCGTCTTTGGATTCTGGCGCTGGATGACAGCGTAGCTCCAGTCAATTGCCGGAGCGAGCTGGCTTACCTGGGTGCGTTGTGCAGGCCGTGGTGCGGTCCCTTCAACCTGCAACTCCTGCTCGGCTACGGAGGAATTGCTCGCGCGTTGCTGTGCCGTTAGCGGTTGGCCGTTCTTTCCCATCGCCGGAGCGAAAGCGTCGGTCTGCGATCCATAGGCTCCCCCCTGCTGCCCATTTGGGCTCATGCTGTAGGCGCTCTGCGGGGCTCCGTTTGCGCCCTGCGACGATCCTTGGTAGCTGGCGCCGGGCGGCGGAAACTGCAGTTTAACAGGTTGGTTCTCGTTTGGTTGGCGCATCAAACCGAGCGATGGAACCGGTTCAAACTCCGGTGCAGGAAGGCCGAGCTGGGCGCGCTTCCACCAGTAGTCTCGGGTGATCAGCGACTGCTGATCCGGGATCAGATCGCTCAGCCTCATCCCCGGGTGCCAGGCAAACCGGCCCGGATTGGCGACATTGCCGCGTAGCATCACCGTCTTCTCATAAGCCGGAAGGATAGGGAGGACGCGGACCAGTTCGCCGTCGGCCAGGGGCGTCTCGAGACCCTTGGCATCGTCGCCTACTTCCATGGCGGATCGGTCTTGATGGTCCGCCGTACGCTCTATGGAGATACGCGTCTTGGCTGCTACCGCGGTAACTCCACCCGCGTCCGCGATTAACTCGCCCAAATTCTCCGGGGACTCGCTTGGAGCCGCATCTTCCGCGGGGTTCGTCTGCAGGCTCTTTCCCTGGCTGCTCTGCGGCATTGGGTGCATATCGTTGCGCAGCTCATAGATCGCCGGGTTGCGGACGCTGCCCGTAATCGCCGCCTGCGGACCAACCGGTGGAATGAAGATAACGTCGCCCGGCAACAGGCTAACGTCCTTCGATTTGTCTCCGTGTACCAGCAACATGTAGAGATCGAAGTCCGTGACCGTCTGTCCGCCGCGGCGCAGTTCGATGTGCCGCATGGAGCCTTCGACGGAGGGGCCGCCGCTGGCAAACAGCGCATCCACCAGCGTACTGAGAGAACTGACCGTATACACGCCCGGGCGCCGGGCCTGGCCGGTGACGTAGACCTGGATGGAGCGGATCTGCCCGATGTTGGCGAAGAGATCAAAGTTTTTGTAGACCCTTCCGATCGCGTGGCGTAGCTGTCTGTCCAGGTCCGAATAGGGAAGGCCGGCAACATGGACTGGCCCCACCTGGGGAAGGTAGACCTCTCCCGAGCGATCCACCTGCACGTTGTCCTGAAAGTTGACCTGTCCCCAGGTTCGGATGCGTAGTTCATCTCCCGGCCCGATGACGTAATTCGACGGAACCGGAGCCATGCTTAGCGGGGCAAAGGTGGAGGGCACTTGGCGGAAGAGGTTGGCGCCGTAGATGGGCAGCACCTGCCCGGTGGTGGATGCGATGAACTTTTGGAATTCGGTAAGAGGCTCGGGCGGCAGCACGATCATTGCTGGTGTTGAATTTGCCTGGCCCAGCCTGCCCAAATCGCTGTAGTTCCTGGTCGGGTTCTGTGTGGCCCCCAGACCCATGGTTCCCAGCGCCCCCGCGGTTCCCATCCCTCCAAGCAGGGGCGAGGTTTGCGGCCCAACGGCGGTTTGTCCTTGAGCCTGCGATGCACACTCCGCTGTTGTCGCCATCATCGGATCGGTGCAGTCGACCGAGGTGGAGGGCTGGCCGTTTTCCTGGTAACTCGACAGGGGTGATTGCTGCGCAGTCGCAACGATTCCCAGCGAGGAGATCAGGAGTAAACCCCCAAATAGCCTAGCAGTACGGGGAAAGAGAACGGTGCAAATACTCGTGGAGCCGGGGCCGGAGAAACTACGGCCCTTGAAAGACGGAGACTCACCCATTTGGTCCGAGTCTATCATGTGAACTGCGGAGGAAAAGCGCAGTGTCAGGCGAGCCGACCGGGTTCAGGCGCCTCCGAAGACGGACACCATCGTCATTCCGGGAGGACCGCGGCGGCAGCGGATTTCGCCACACCGCTTTCGCCGGACAGGGCTCTCCGCTGCTGCGCAGCGGCGTTGCGCTCAGCAGGCAGCCGTCCGCCGGCAACTCTTTCTATCGCAAAGCACTGAAGACGCTTCCGGAACAACAAAGGCGCATCCGTAAGACGCGCCCTCGCTAGCCTGAAACAACAGTGCTCAGGAGTCTACGCGAACGCAGCTACCGCGGCAGCCTCATCGTCCTTGACGTCAAACACCGTCAGAAGTTTGGTGATCACCAGCAGGTCGCGCACCTTGCTGGTCAGGTTCACCAGCTTCAGTTCTCCGCCCGCGTTCTTGACGGCGGTATAGGAGCTCACCAACTCGCCCAGCCCGGAACTGTCAATGTAGCTCACCCCGGCCAGGTTCAGCACGATCTTTTTGGCCCCTTTGGCCAAGAGCTTTCGCACCTCGTCCCGCAGCGTTACCCCGCCTTCGCCGAGCGTAATCTTCCCGCTCAAATCCAGAATTGTTACATCACCCGCCTGCCGGGCGATCAATGTCATGCTCATGCTGATGACTCCTTGTGTGCTCGATGTTTTATCAATTCGATTTCGGTTCCGGGGCTCAACTGGTGAAAGTGTACCTCATCCATGATGGCCCGCATCAGAAATATCCCCCGCCCCGAACTGCGCAGGATATTCTCTGGCGCGCAGGGGTCCGGCACCGAGTCCGGATCCAGTCCCAATCCTTCGTCGGCAATTGTGATGCTCAATGTGTCATCGCTCAAGGCAAAGCCGATCTGCACCTTTTTGTTCGGATCGCGCTTGTTCCCATGCAGAATCGCGTTGATCACCGCTTCGCGCGTCACCATCGCAATCTGGCTGGAGGTGTCTTCATCAAACCCTGCCTGGTGCGCCAACTGCTCCGCCCGGGTCTCGACCGTCTCGACGCTGGACAGCTCGGAGCCAAGCGTCAGATGGTTGGGCTGACATTCTGAAGGGCGCGCGTCGGTTCCAGGCTGGCGCGATTTGATGTCCGAATCGGTCAAGGCTGCGTGTCCCTCAAAGTGAAAGTATCGAGCAGCACGGCTAGAGCGTTTTCAGTGCAAGTATAACCCGACTCCTCCAGCCCTTCGGGCGCGCTTCTCTTCGAAAATGAGTTCCTCAGCCGCTGCAAGGAGCTCCTTCAGGCTAGCAACCGTAAGTCCAGAGACCTTGCCAAGCCAGGAGGCGAACGCCTTGCTCTCCTGCGCCGGCGACTCCGCGGCTTCCAGGAGCAGGGTTCTGCTTCTTCGCCTCGGCCGGTCGAGTCTTTCTCCAAAAGGGCCTCCGTCGCCGCTTGGCTTGTTTGCCGGCGCAATGCAATGCTCCCGTGCACGGGCTCGCTACTTGGGCGCTGGCCCACGGACTACCTGCACCAGGTCATCCGGATGAACCAACTTGAAGAATGCCTGCCGAACCTGGTCTGCACTCATCGCGTCGTATCGCTTTGCCGCCAGGATGGGCTCGTCCAGCGGCAAGCCGAGCCCGGCGCGAGCCAGCAACCCGCTGGCCACCGACTCTTCACTCGACTCGCCAAGCGGAATCTGACGCAGCAGGATGGCCTTGGCCTGGTGAAGCTCCGCGGGAGAGACATCCTGGGTTCGCATCTGATTCAGATCCCGCACCACCAGCGCGCGCGCCTTGGATACATTCTCCGGATTGCACCCATACTCCACGGTATAGGCGGCTCTGGTCTTGTCGGCATCCAGGTCGACGCTTACAAAGTAGACGTACCCAGTCTCCTGGCGCAGGTCGTGGTAAAGCCGTGTCGCATAGAACCCGCCGCCCAGCACATGATTGCCCAACTGCAGGGGGTAGTAGTCCGCCGAGAGCCGGTTCAGCGGGAGCTGTTCGGAGAGATACACCGTGTCCTGCACGGCCTCAGGATCTGCAACGTCGGTTGCCGAGGGCTTGTTCGGCGGGACAGCGGGCAGCGTTGTGCTGGGCTTTGGACCGGTCGCCTTCCATCCGCCAAACCACTTCATGATCACGGTTCTGGCCTCCGCCGGGGTTACGTCTCCAATCACCACAATGGTGGTCAGATCCGGACGCAGCGTCGCGTCGTGATACTTCTGCACGTCAGCCAGCGTCACCTTGGCGAGAGTGGCCGGCGTGGTCTGGCGCAGCGCAGGGTCGCCGGCCGGCAACAGCGCCAGGCTCAGAGCCCGCGAAGTCTTGTAAGCAGGACTCTTCAGGTCTCCGGCAACAAACATCGAGGTCTGTTGCCGCACTACGTCGAAGGCTTTCTGCGGAAGAGCGGGGTGCAGTTCGTTGTCGGCCAGAAGTTCCACGCCCCGCGAAAAGTGCTCCTTGAGCACCTCTACAGAAAAGCTGTACCCGGCCGACTCATCGGCGGCAATGTCATCCAGAGCCTTCTGAAAGGCCAGCCGGTCCATGCTCTGCGTTCCGTAAGAGTAAAGTCCATCCAGAACGTCCTTCACCCCGTCCAGCCCGGGTGACGTCTGTAAGGCGGAGTTATGGTCCACCGACCCCATGACCGTGACCGTCGGGCTGATGCGATCCGTTTTGACGATCAGTCGGATCCCGTTGGGCAGGGTGCTGTCCGAGATCTGCTCGTCGTCTGTCGGTACCTTCAGTTTGTCCAGAGCGCTTGCGGCCCATGCCGGCAGCACCACCGGGCGCGTCGGCGCGGAGGTGACCTGCTCGGCGCCGCCAAAGCCCTTGGAGGCCACCGGCTGTCCGGTCGGTACAGGCCGCAGAGTTGCAGTGATCGAGTTCTGGGCGGTGAGATATTCTTTGGCGACGCGATTCACATCGGCCAGCGTGACTCGCTGGAGCGCGTCTACATCCTCTTCGGGTGATTTCCGTCCCTCCGCCGCCAAGGCGTTGGACCACACGTCGGCCAACCCGGGAATCGAGTTACGCTGAAACTCCGCACCCGCTACCTCGCTGCGCTTGGCCGCATCCACCAGGTCCGCCGGCACGCCCTTGGTTGCATAATTCTCCAGAATCTGGCGCATCTGCGCAATCGCTGCTGTCACATCTACTTGCGCCGGCTCCGCCACCAGCCCAAAGCCAACGCTGGCCTTGGGGTAAGACTCGGCCATGCCGAACTCCGTGGCCAGCGCCTTGCCCGCTGGAACCATCCCATACAGATCTGCCCTTTGACTGCTGAGAACGTCGGCCAGAATCTGGCTGGCGGCGTAGTCGGAAGAGTCCGTTCCCGGCATCCGGAAGGCGATGAAGCCCAGCGTATAGGGAAGGTTGCTGTCCAAAGTAAAGCTCTCGGACTTCACTGGAGAGAGATGGATCGGCGGACGAGGAGGCAGAGGATGACTTGGGATGCTGCCGAAGAGCTGCTTGATCCTGGCCAAAGTTGAGCCGGGGTCCACATCTCCCACGATCACCAGGATCGCGTTGCCTGGCGTGTACCACTTCTGCTCAAAAGCCCGCAGCATCGCCCCGGTGGTGGCGTCAAACGAGCTTTTCGTCCCCAATGGATCGTGGGCATAGGGCGTACCTGCGAACATGTCGCCGTTCATGCGATCGATGAACTTGTAGGTGGGGTTGGATAAGTCCCGCGCTACCTCCTGCTCGATGGCTCCGCGCTCCTTGGCCCACTCGGCCTGCGAGTCATCGATGCCGCGCATGCAGGCCGCGCTGGCCTGCAGCGCTACATCCAGGTCGGCCGCCGGGACAGTCTCAAAGTATTGGGTGATGTTCTGCTGGGTGTCTGCGTTGTTCTCTCCGCCCATCTGCGCGTAGATGGCGGCCGTCTGGTCGGCTGTCATCCCGGTGCATCCGCGAAAGGCCATATGCTCCTGCGCGTGCGCCATGCCTGGGAACCCCGGCGGCGTTTCATCCCCGCCGACGATGAAGTTGTTTTCCACGGTCACTACCGGGGCCAGGGAGTTGCGCAGGATCACGACGCGCATGCCGTTTGCTAGTGTGGCTCGCACGGCGCCGGTCTCCGTAGCCGCATGCGTGGGCGTCTGTGCAGCGTTTCCGCGGGCGCCAAAGACGGCCAGCCCGAGCGTAAGTACAAGCATGTTTCTTGAAATCACCTTGTCAACTCCTTTGGAAGCCATGCGGCGTGGCGTATCACGTAGAAAGTGCGACGGCTTCCATCATAAAGACTTCAGACGGCTCGTGTCCCAGGTTGCGGGGCCAGATCTTGCCGTCGCAGGTCCGAACAACGCTCTGTCGCATGGCAACGGCAATGCGCAGCCAACGGTCACAAGCGGCGGCGCATCAGGAAAGATGCGCGGGGCCGAGCCGGCGCTCTGCGGCGAAACCTCCATGACCGCCGTCTTCCAGATCCTCGCTCCGCTTGTGGTCGCGATCCACCTTGCCTGGATCCTCTGGGTGATCACCGGCGTTCGCTGGACGCGTGGCCGTCCCTGGCTTACGGCATTCCATGTGGCGTCCCTGGTCTGGGGCATCGTCGTGGAAACCTGCCCTGTGAACTGTCCGCTTACATTGGCTGAGCAGGCACTGGAAGCAGCAGCCGGGATGCGTCCCTGGGCAGGCGGCTTTCTCCTTCACTACTTGGATGCGATCGTCTACCCCAACCTTCCGGTCTCGCTGCTGATCGCCCTTGGAGTTATGGTGTGTGGCTCCAACCTGCTTATCTATGCCTGGCGCCTGTTCCAGCTTCTCGGTTCCCGGCACTGAGATTTCACCTCGGGGCAGGGAAGGGCTCAGCCTCCTTGCAGAGGCGGCAAGGTTATGGTTCTTTGCCAGACAGGGTTTTGCGAATCACAAAGATCGACGCTACCAGCACCGATATCAGCAGCGCCAGCATTCCGGCCTCGACCATTGCCGCATGGAAATGGTACTGCGTGTCCGGTCCCCACGGTGTGTTGCGTGTAAAGTCCTCGGCCTGCAGCGTCAATACCAGCGTGCGACGGATGATGGCAATCAACCCGATGACCAGGAAGGGTTCCACGAACAGGCTGTGGGAGTGAATGGAGATTCGTACCGTGTGCAGGAGCTCCACCAGCATCAGCACCAGCAGCAGCCGGTCGATCAGAACAAAGATCGTGGCCGAGGCCATCAAGCTGTGAAAATCGCTGACGAACTGGTAGAGACAGCCCGCCACGGCCAGAATCGCCGTGACTCCCAGCAGGACGCCCAGCACCACATAGATGAGCGTCTCCAGGGCGCCAAGAAGGTTGTAGGAGCGGGATCGTTCGTTCTCTGCCATACCAAATGCGGCCTCGAAGACGGGAAGGTAGCCTGGAAAGCTTGCACCGAACGACCCTGGCGAAATGGAGCCTCGCCTCCCGTGGGTTCTAGAGCAATGTTAACCGATCCTGGATGTGATCTCCGATAGGGTAGGCAGGGCTTGATTTCACGGGGATCTTCCTTCGCGGAACGGTTTCTGCCAGGCAGCCAGGGAGTGGCGTCGGCAATCTCCTGACGGCGAGCCTTCCGGTCAGCGGTTGTCTTCGTTCCTGCCCATGTCCCCACCTCTGCTCAGATGGCCCAAATGCACAACGGAGGCGCTCGTGATCTTGGGGTAAAGAGGGATTGTGCATCCACACCACCGCGTTCCACAGCGCTCCGGTCAAGTGCGGATCTATTGGGTCAGTCTTGCACGGTCAGCACCGGGCAGTGCGCCTGGGCCAGCACCTCCAGTGTTACCCCGCGCTTCACATGGGTTAGCAAGAAGCTATGCTTCCTGGGTTCCATCACAATCAGGTCCGCCTTGATCTCTTCCGCCAGGGCAAGGATCGCCGGGGCGGAATCGCCGTGGACCAGCACCGGTTCGCATCTGGAATGGCTCAGCGGCGAATGCTCGATCCACCGTTCCAGATTCAGGCGAAGGTCCGCCTCCGATGGGGACTCGTCCCTTTCCTCTGGCCGGTTCGGGATGACGTGGCACACAAAGACCTTTGCCTTGTCATGCAAGGCCAACATCAGCACCGAACGCGCCGCCCTTTCGCTCTTGACGGCAAAGCCGGTTGCATACAAAATACGCTGGAAGGTTAGCGGGCCGTCGCCAGCTTCCGGGACGTTGGGACCCACGATCAGAACCGGACTTCTCGCATGCCGAATCAGTTCCTCCACCGTGGAGCCCAGCAACATCCGTTTGAGTTGTGGTTTGGATCGGCTTCCCATCACAATCAGGTCGGCAGACTTATTCTTCGCTGACTCCAGCAGCGCGCTCCATCCCGGCTTCACCATCGACAGCTCTGTCTTTACGGGGATCCCCGCCTCCGTAAACGCTGCGGCTAAGGACCGCAGCTTCGCTGAGCGCACCGCCAGCCGATCCTCCAGCGACCGCAAGCGCGGCTCCTGGTCATCCAGATACACGTCGGGATCAAAGACATGCACCAAATCTACTCGAGCTGAATGGCCTGCCGCCAACGCCCGGGCATAACTGGCCGCCCGCATCGTCACGGGCGAAAAGTCTGTGCCAAAGACGATGCGGTGCAGACGCTTGCCATTGGAGCCAACGTGCGCAACAGCCGATGCCATAGGTTTGCGTCTCCTCCTCTGGCGAATTCCACCCGACTTGGCCGCGGCGCGAGGATGGAGCTTCCATCTTCTCGGATGCGGAGCAAGATTCTCCGTAGTCCTCGTTCTGCAAAACAAAACCGGCGACCGCTGCAACGAAATCTCTAGCCCCGCTTGCACTGACCCTTGAGAGCATATTGAAAGATCCAGAGGCCCGGGAAGTATGTGATTTTCGTCACTTGGACGCAGGGGCCGGCCAGGAGTCTTTGGACAGAAACTCTGTTCTATCAGCGAGTTCCTTGTCGACGGCCGCAACGCGCCTACGATCGAATCCTTCCGCCTTCATCCCGTTAGCGGCCGGTGCAGACGAAGCCCCCCCGCAGGTTCGCGATAGAGTGGGAGCGTACTGGAATCTTCACGCTCCTGAAACCGCGAAGGGGGACGATAGACTCGTGACCAAACATTCGTTGCTCCATGGCTACCTGCTGTTTCTTCTCTCCACGCTCTGTGCCGCTCAGACGGCGATCCAGCTTCCTTCCAGCAAGGAGATCATGGCTCCGGTTCCAGGACGGCCCAAGCCGCTCAATAGCCTGCCCATGACCGCAGCCTGGTCGCCGGATCATCGCTACCTGGCGCTGGTCAATGCGGGCTTTGGCACAGCGCAGTCGAACTACGATCAGTCCATTGCCGTTCTCGATACTGTGACGGGAAGGCTCATGGACTTTCCCGACCCGCGCACAGCGATTCATGCACCCCAGACCATGTACTCCGGCATTGCTTTCTCTGGTGATGGCAGGCATCTTTATGTCAGCTTCGATTCCCTTACCGTTCCTGACGGTGTACCCATCAACCGGCCCCCACATCCCTCCCGGCGGCAAGAGCAACTGTCGACGCCTACCGGCAATGCTGTCGCCGTCTATCGCTTTTCGCAAGCCAAGGAGGCCGCCGAGCCCTTGCTGCAGCCGGAGCGTTTGATCCATATACCTCTGCGCCTGCTCAGCGGCGGCCAGAAGCAGCACCACGGACCCCTGAAGCTGCCGCACGATCAAGCTCTCCCCGCGCCTGCCGGCCTGGCCGTCATCCCTGGCGATGCTTCCAACCCGGAAGAGATTCTGGTTGCAGATGAGTACTCGGATGACGCTGTTCTGCTCAACTCTGTCACAGGCCGGCTCATCACTCGCTTCGACCTTTCATCCGGGCCAACCATTCCCAGCACTTACCCGATCGCTGTGGTCGCGGATCATACGGGCCACCGCGCCTGGGTTTCGGAGTGGAACGGCTCTGCCGTGGTGGAACTCAATCTGCAGACCGGCAGGGTCGCCCAGACGCTTTCGCTGCTGCCGCCGGCGCGAAAGACTGACCCAAGTTCGCACCCGGTGGCCATGGCCCTGAGCCCGGACGGCAAGACCCTCTTTGTAGCGCTGGCCAATCGTGACGAAGTTGCCGCGGTGCTGGTCGCGGGCGACCGGATGCGCCTGGGCGGCTTCTACGATACGCGTCTGCCGGGCCAGACGCTGTTCGGCGCTATGCCCGACGGTGTGGCTGTCTCCCCGGATGGCAAGACGCTTTATGTCGTCAACTCCGGCTCCGATGCCGTCGCTCTGTTTGATCTCACCGGCACTCTTCAACCGCATCACAGCGGCAAACCGCTTGGATTCATCCCCACGGAGTGGTACCCCACCGCCGTCGCCGCCAGTGCTGCCCATCTCTACGTCGCCACCGGCAAAGGCAAAGGTACCGGGCCTAACGCCATGCCGCAAGCGGAGCCGGCCCACGCCGCGCCGGGTGCGCATCCAACCGGTCCACAGCGGCCGCATACTTATATTGCCACGCTGCTGTGCGGCTCTCTGGCGTCCATCGATATCGCCAAGGCGCGTTCGGAACTTCCTGAACTGACCCGTCAGGTGCTGCTGAGCAACCGGATGAACGTTGCTCCCGAAGCGCTTCACTTTCAGTCGGGGAAGAACCCGATCCGGCATGTGATTTACATCATCAAGGAGAACCGGACCTACGATCAGATTCTGGGGGATCTTGGCGTGGGCAACGGAGATCCGGCCCTGACCATGTATGGCTGGAAGATCACTCCCAACGAACACAAACTCGCCTTGCAGTTCGGCGTTCTGGATAACTTTGACGACTCCGGAGAGGTCTCCGGCGATGGACATGTCTGGTCTACCGCCGCCATCAACAGCGACTACCTGGAGCGCACCTGGCAGATCGGCTACCGCGGCAGCGAGCGCGTCTACGACTTCGAAGGCGTCGTCGAAGGGGGCTACCCGCTGTGGGAGCATATTCCCGATGTCGATGCGCCAGAAAGCGGTTATATGTGGGGCGATCTGGCGCGCCACCACATCTCCTACTTCCACTTTGCGGAGTTCATCTCCACCCAGTGGTGCAACGCCACCGGAGCGCCCGCGACCTGGCCACAATCCGGGCAGCTAGGCACGCCGGAGGGTACTCACTACTGCAAGCATCCTTACATCCAGCCCGGACAGCCCATTCCGGCCAACTACGGTGGTGGCGCTAACCCCTATGCCTGGCCGATACCGCTTATCCATCAAAACATCGCCACCCAAGCGGCGCTGGTGGGGCACTTCGATCCGCTTTATCCTGACTTCGGCCTGCAGTTCCCAGATCAGCTTCGCGTCAATGAGTTCATGAATTACTTCCACCGCTGGGTCTCTGGTCTGGGCAGCGGGGCCGATATCATGCCCTCCTTCGTCATGCTGCGCCTGCCGGATGACCACACCGCCGGGACTCGGCCCGGATCGCCCACGCCGCAGGCTTCGGTGGCCGATAATGATCTGGCCGTGGGACGGGTTGTAGACGCAGTTTCTCACTCGCCGTACTGGAACAATACGGCGATCTTCATCCTGGAGGACGACGCTCAGGATGGCGCCGACCACGTCGATGCCCACCGTTCCATTGCTTTCGTCATCAGCAAGTACGCCCCACACCCGGCCAAGCCCTTTGTGGATAGCCGTTATTACACCACGGTCAGTACGGTGCATACGATCCTCACCTTGCTGGGGGCGCCGCCGATGAATCATAACGATGCTCTGGCCCCGCTCGAATCGCCGGAGTTCAGCGGTGCCGGCGATCAGCCGCCCTATCATGTGGATGATCGCAACCAGAAGAACGGTCTCATTTACCAGGCCAACACCGTGCGCTCCTATGGAGCCAAAGAGTCGGCTCGCATGGACTTCGACCATGAGGACCGGGCTCCGGTCCGGGAGCTCAACATCATCCTCTGGAAGCAGGCTATGGGCAACAAGCCCGTTCCCTATCTGCTCCTGCATCCGTACGCGCCCCGCGACGGCAAGACAGACAAGGATGACGACGACCAGGGCGGCGGGAACTGAGGGAAGGCGGCCAAGGATCTGGCCGGAGGATTGGCGTTCGAAAAGCCGCGCGGAAGCGCCGGAACGAAGCCTCGGACGATTGCCATTTTCCGCCGTCCGGGAGATACTCTGAGTGGCGAGTTGTTTTGTCCGGCATCGATCCCTGACCTGAAGAGGGGATCCTGTAGGCGGGAGTAGTTCAGTGGCAGAACGTCAGCTTCCCAAGCTGAATGTCGCCGGTTCGATCCCGGTCTCCCGCTCCAGTGCAGCCGCTGGCTATCAAGCTTCTAAAGCGTTTTCAGTGCAGGTGTAACGCGACGCCTCGACCTCCATGGGAGTTTTCCCCAATGAAAGCGCCACTGCACGCCCTCTCCGGTGTACCCATCAACACTGAAAATGCTACATCTGATTGCTGATCGGTCTTCCAGCGCCGTGCCCACAGGAACGAAGCCGATTCGAGGAACCCTGTTTGCAGCAGTGAACTTGTTCGGAACAATTGCAGGCAGAAAAAGTCGCAGCCGCCTTCCAGCACGGCCGCGGTTGGGTGGCCCGCACCCCGCACCTAATCAACCGGGTTTCGCCGCCTAACGCCGCCTCGGCTATTTGGCGCTGGCGGTCTGCACCTTCTGCTCGCCGGGTAGCTGATGGTTTTCCAAGGCGAGCGCCTGGGGCATGTACGAAAGCGCCGCATTCACCTGTGGATCCCACTCGGTGATGACCTCATCCCCGGCCGCCTGGCCAAACTGAGAGGTAAACAACTCGGTTTTGATCTGAACTTTCACCCAGTCCAGGTTGTCGGCAAACTCTTTATCGGTGAATGGAATCTTCTGCGCCTTCAGATAATCTTTGAACTGTTGCAAAAGCGCATCATCCACCACCAGATCTCGGCTCACGGTATGGTTGGCCAGGTAATGGCTGCTGAAGTCGAAGAACGCATAGTGCAGCA
>JAJYZE010000374.1 GCA_021800195.1 Acidobacteriota bacterium | reverse complement strand
CTGAAGAGTTTGTCTTCCCTCGCCGGCCAGTCGGGGAAGCCCGCTCCATCTCAGATCGTACCTTTGCCTGTTCTCCCAGCAGGCATTGTCATCGAGCCTCAACCTGACGCCACAGATCCAGGCAATTCCTCAACCAGCCAGTTGGCTTTGGGGCCCTGCCACGGTTCTACATCGAGCGCCTGTGATCTTGGTTATATCAGAGGTGACAGTGTTGTCATTACCCTTTAGGCGCTCTCCTTCCGTGCTGGAATAAAGAAGATCATCGCTCAACGCATCGCTACGGCCGGCCGAGGGTGGAGGCCGACTCGCTATGTCGTCTGGGAGCAGCTTGTTCTTTCGGCGGGCGTCTGGCGCCGCCTCCGGGTGCTGGCCCCGGCGGAGCCTTGACGGAGTCCGGTTCGGAACGTTGGTTCCGGCTGGGGTGAGCAGAGAGGAAAGAGTTTCTGAGGCTTCCCGGCGGGCTTTAACTGGAGTGCTGTTCCTTCAGTTCGATCTCGGGCTTTCTGAAGTCCAGCACGGGGGCTTTCTCTGAGGCATACGCGGCGCGATTTCTTCCCGAGCGTTTGGCCCGGTACATCGCTTCATCGGATAGCCTGCGCAGCGAGGTAGCATCGTTGGCGTCGTCAGGATAGATTGCCACGCCCACGCTGACGGTTACGCCTAAAGCTCCGAAGGCCAACTCTACGGGAGCTTCAAAGACTCGCATCAGACTTGCCGCGACCTTCTCCGCATCGGACGGCTTGCTCAGTCCGCTGACCACGGCAGTGAACTCCTCCCCTCCGGTGCGCGCGATGGTGTCCACCTTGCGAATCTTGCTCTTCAGGCGCGCAGCTACCTCTTTCAGGCATTCATCGCCCACCAGATGCCCGTAGGTGTCATTGATCAGCTTGAAGTGGTCCACATCGATCGTGAGTACGGCGGCCCGGCGCTCCTCCACGCGGCAGGACTGTAAGCACTGTTCCAGCCGTTCCTCCAGCAGTTGCCGGTTGGGCAGCCCAGTCAACGCATCGTGCTGGGCACGGAAGGAGAGTTCGCGGTCCAGCTTCAGGCGGTCCGTGATATTCCTGGCGATCACCAGGCGCGCCTTTTGTCCCAAATAGGCGATCTCCCGCTCGACTCGATTGACCCACAACACATTTCCGTTCTTGTGCCGATGCCGCTCCCGGACCCCACCCTCGGCGGCTCCGCCCAGGATATGTTCCATCTCTTCGGCTTCGACATCCGGCGGAACCTCCAGATCCTCGATGCGCAGCGCCTGGAACTCGGCCAGCGTGTAGCCGTACTGCTTCACTGCGGTCTCATTGGCCGTGAGAATCTGCCCTCTCTGGGTGTCACAGATCCACATGGGATGCGGATGGGTGTCAAAGAGCAGACGGAAATCCTCGTACAGATCGCGAAAGGTCTCCGCATCCCGCGCTTTGTCCTCGGCCGCATCCTCCAGTACAAAAAGGATCATCGACCCGCCAACAAAGTATTTGGGGAAGTTCCAGAACTCACCGAGCACATTCTGCAGCCAGGCTGGACTGGCAGGCAGCACGCGCAACAGGTAGAAAGCCGCCCAGGCGACAAATCCGAAGGTGGTTGTCCACTGCAGGACAGACCGGCCGCTCTTTTGTTTCGTTCCCGCAAACAACACGGCTGCGGTGAGCAGGGCTTGCACCATGACTCCGTTGGCCAAGTCATGCGCCGGCGTCAGCAGCGCATAGATGGCCAGCCCTGATCCACAGATTGCGCTGACCACAAAGGCCAGAATCATCTTGCGCAGGGGCCTCTGCCGTTGCAAACGGTAGATCACTGCCAACAGAAGACACTCGCCCAAGAGCAATGCAACGGCCAGCGCCACTGGCGGCACCGGTTGGAAGTCCTGGACGTCCACCATGGCCATCGCTGCCGGCGCTACCGCGAGCCCCGCGAGCAGGGCTCGCCGAACCCCGTAGTCCTTGGCGATGGCGGAGAGGACAAACGCGCCCGCGCCCAGCATCGTGAAGTCAAAACAGAGGGCGTCCTCCAGCCGCAGCAGCGGCGCATGAGCCTCGCCGATGGCCCACAGGAAGTACCCCATCAGAATGAAGATCCATCCGGCGAACCAGAACCGGAAGTCGGCTTGCGGGCGTCGCCACTGCTGCAGCCCAAAGAACAGGACCAGCAACGTCAACAGCACGAGATCAGATACTGGACCTTGCATGGCACCTAACCCACAAACTTCTCATGCTCAACGCGCGAGCCCGATCGGCAACCTGTGGAACCGCCTCTCCGAAGGCCATTACCCGTCAGGGTGTGGATGGCCGCACGAACGGGTCATTTCCTCTTTCTCTTCTTCGGCCCCTTTGATTCTGAAGACTCAAATTGTCTCACCTTCAGACAACTGTTTCTCATCGGCTTTCGGTCGCCCATCCTCCCCATGCGTTCCTCCTCCAAATCTCCCGTCGAGCCTTCTCTCGCTGGGACGCGACCGCATGGTTCCCGGCGAAGCGCGATGGCTGCGGCGACTTGTCCCTGCCATCCTTCTGCGGAGGAGGGGCGGGGGATGTCATCCATGCCGGCTCGCGCGATCCAGAGCGCGAGCTGCAATCCTGCTCGGAAGGACCGCAGCCCCCCGTAGCGCAGCGCCGGTCCCGCGCGCCTTGGCCCAATGTCTCCCAGCTCCTGGACGCACAGCTCTTTGGCCGCTGATGACCCATGCGGTCAGCAAACGGCTGTCGTCTTTCCCGCCAGCTTGGCTGGCTTCGCGCAAGCTGATCGGGCACGATTCACGCGCAGCACAACCTCTGAGGCACCGTGAAAGAGTCTTCAATCCACTCCGCTTCGCTACGGCGGAGATCAATCTCAACTGGCTTCCAAACGCGGATAAGGATGGACCTGCAATGACGGAATCTTACCTTACCGCTTGTACTTGCAGCGCATGGAGCTTTCCACAAAACCTC
>JAJYZE010000373.1 GCA_021800195.1 Acidobacteriota bacterium | reverse complement strand
CAATCCGAAGATGCTCCCCCCCCCAGAAAACGCCTGCCATCGGTTAGATGCATCTTGATGACGCCCATCTTCACGAAAAAGGCTGGTCGGCCCTGGAGGGATCAACCGCACCCTTGATCGTGGCGCCGTCCTCCATCGACAAACGAGCCGTGCAAATGTCACCCAGCACGACGGAGCCATCCCGAAGTTCCACCCGTCCTGTAGCTCGAATCTCGCCCTCGACTCGCCCGGAGACGACAACTTCCTGCGCGGAGACGCTGGCGCGCACACGTCCTTCCGGACGTATCGTAAGCCGTGCTCCGGGAAGCCGAATCTGACCCTCCACCTCGCCGTCGACGATCAAGTCGGAAGATCCCGTCAGTTCGCCGCAAAATTTAATCTCTCGTCCCAAGACTGTTTCGCCTTCGTTTGGATTCATATCGCAAAAGTCTCCTGCATCATAATGAGTTTCTTGGAAACAGACCTTCTGACGAGCAATTTCTCTATCGGTCACGATCTTCCGTTTGCCATCCCAGAGTTTGCCGTGTCGCGTACCGCGCTTCGGCTTCTTTTTGCAGCAAATTCCTGTACAAGCGCAGCGTACACACCCCTGGAGCAGAATATATATCAACCCAAGACCGGTCACACGTCCAGCCTGCAGAATGTATCTTGCGTCTAACGGGTGAGCAAGTGACAGTTTGGCTTGCCATCAACGCTCTGGATGCATCTTCCATAGTTCTGCACCGTTCTGCTTCGGCAAAGCCCATCCTCACGGAAAAGCTATCAAGGGCGACTGTTTCCATATCCTAGGTGGCTGATCCTCTACGCTGTCACCGCATTGGCGCGCCGCAGCGTCCGTCTGCGCACCGTAATCTGCTCCACGCGATCCCTTTGCTCGGCGTAGCCGCGACCCGGCGTGGTGGGAACACGAATGGTCCCTTCCGGGCTGACCGTAACCTCGGGTTCAATGATGTCCTGCGCCCAGTAGCGCTTTGAGGCGGAAACATCTCCTGGAAGCGAAAAGTTGGGCAGCGAAGAGAGTGCAATATTCTGTGCCCTGCCTATCCCTGTTTCCAGCATGCCGCCGCACCACACCGGAACCCCGAACTCCTGCGCGATATCATGAATTGCCAGCGCCTCTGTGAACCCACCCACACGGCCCACCTTGATATTGATGATCTTTCCGCTGCCCAGTTCCAGGGCTGCGCGCGCGTCACGGCGGTTGCGGATGCACTCATCCAGGCAGATACTCGTTTTGATGCGGCGCTGCAACTGGGCATGGAAGTAAAAGTCGTCATGCCACAAGGGCTGCTCGATCATCAACAGATTGAAGTTCTCCCAGGACTCAATCGCCGCCACATGACTCGGGTTATCTAGCCGATATGCAGAGTTCGCGTCGCAGCTTAGCAAGATCTCCGGCCAGCGCTCGCGCACCATGGCAAAGATCTGCGTGTCCCACCCCGGCTTGCACTTGAGCTTGATGCGCTGATAACCCGCGGCAAGCTCCCGTGCGATCACTTCCAGCAGCTTTTCCGGCGTTCTCTGAATCCCAATGGAAACGCCGCAGGGGATGACCGAGCGCGTTCCGCCCAGCAGCCTGGCTAAGGGGATTCCCTGCCGTTCGGCATCGAGATCCCAAACCGCATTCTCCAGGGCGGCCTTGGCCATGCGATGGCCGCGCACCGGTTCGAACAGCGCAGGACAGTCCCGCCCGCTGGAGATCTCCGTCTCCAGCAAGCGCGGCGCCAGCTCCATCTCCGTAATGATCCAGGCCGTATCCACTTGCTCGTCAGAGAAGTAGGGGTGCTCGCCGGCCACGCACTCGCCCCATGCGCTGCGGCCCTCGCACTCGATCTCCACCAGCAGAATGCGGCGGCCGGTGGTGACGCCAAAGCTGGTCTCGAACGGATGCGCCAGCGGCATCTGAACCTCGCGAAGATGGATGGCTTCTATTCTCATTTCGACTCGCTCCACGATCCCGTCCGGCTGCCACTGGATCAATGATTCTCAGCATTTATTATGCTCATCCCAGCGACCGAGTTGAAAGGCCCCATCCCCGGCCTGATTGCGTTGGTAGCCAAGCACCGCCAGACCCCTTGCGAATCCAGACTCCAACTGGAGAGCATTACATCGCTGCACCTCACGGGCGTTGGCGCGATGAGCAGGAGAACTCTTCCAGGTGTATATGGCCGCCGGAACCTCCACCCGATCCATTACCTCAAATTGCTGCGCCTCGCCGCGCAGAGCTCGCTCCACCCTTGGAGAACGCAGCCACCACTCCGCGTAGACCCGATCCGTAGGCAGCCCGCCCTGGAGCGGGGAGCTGGAGGAACCATAAAAATCATGCTGGTAACGGCGCACAATCGCACCCAGCTTTTGAATATTGATGTACGCGTTCTTGATCTCTAACGGATCGAAGGTCCACTCCATCAGTTCGAATCCACGCTGCAATGCATCCTCCCTTTGCGCCAGCTTCAGAGCTCTTGCAATCCCCTGATTCCGGCACTCCGTCAGAACGCCCACCATGTGCGAGTGCAGATAAGGCAATCCCTCACGATATGCCGGCAACGCCATGGCGAAACCGACCGCATCGGAGCGGCCCTCCAGAAAGGCCCCCATCACCTGTCCGCCAATGCGCGAGGCAAGCAAAAACATCCGGCGCGGAATCATGTCGGCGGGATCATAACCCCAAACCGCCTCCTCCAGCCGAACGCACTCTTCAAACTCTTCCAGCAAGTGGAATCTTTGGATACGAATCGCCGCCTGCCGTGTCTCGCTCAACCCTCTTCCTCCACAGAACGGTTCTGCTTCTTTATGTCCATTCCTTTCCCGGTGGGCTCCAAAGGCACGTCTTCGGCGTCTTTGGCCTTTCTCCAAAGGTCTTCCAGAACCTCCGGCGTCAGCGCGGCAAGCTGTTCCGCTCCCCCGGCTTGGCTCTCCATCGCAACAAAACGG
>JAJYZE010000372.1 GCA_021800195.1 Acidobacteriota bacterium | reverse complement strand
CCCATCGAAACCCAGCGCCTGGAGATATCTCCTGGCCCGAGACCTACCCGTGCCGGCCGGCTTCCTCGGCAGCCGCCTTCACGAACAGGCATTCCAACCGAACGCGGGTTTCTTTAAAACGTCTCCGGCTCGGCGTCGAGGTTGTCGTCCTCCTCGTCCTCTTCTTCATCGTCGAAGTTGGCGTAGCTGGCTGCCAGTGTGGCCGCCGGCAGTACGGAAGTCGGTCCCGGAACAGGGTTCCCCTGCTCGTCGATCTTCATGCCCAGCGAGAGTCCCATTTGAGCGAGAATCTCCTTGATCTCATTCAGGCTCTTGCGGCCGAAGTTCTTGGTCTTCAGCATCTCCGCTTCGGTCTTCTGAATCAACTCGCCGATGGTGCCGATGTTGGCGTTCTTCAGGCAGTTATAGCTGCGCACAGAGAGTTCGAGTTCCTCCACGGACCGATTCAGGTTCTCGTTGCGGATATTCAGCGGATCCTGCCCACCCTCTGCGCCGGCCTCCATCTCCTCTTCGAAGTTGATGTAGATCGTCATATGGTCTTTGAGCAGCTTGGCGGAGAGGCCGAGCGCGTCGGCCGGCAAGATCGTTCCGTTGGTCCAGATCTCCAGCGTCAGCTTCTCGTAATCGGTGATCTGGCCAAGACGAGCCGCCTCCACCAGGTAGTTCACCTTGCGCACGGGGGAGTGCACCGAGTCCACCGGAATGAACCCGATTCCCAGGTCGCTGTCAAAGTTCTTGTCCGCCGAGACATAGCCGCGTCCGCGCTTGAGACGCATCTCCATGTCGACGCGTCCTCCCTCGGAGACGGTGCAGATGTAAACGTTGGGATCCAGGATCTCTACATCGGAGTCGGCCTCGATCATCCCGGATGTAATCACGCCGGGCGCATCGGAGCGAACATACAAGGCTTTGGGTCCGTCCCCGTTCAGCTTGAACGGAATCTGTTTCAGGTTCATGACGATGTCGGTGGCATCTTCCACAACCCCTGTAATGGACTGGAACTCATGCAGAACGCCCTCAATACGAACCGCTGTAACTGCGGCACCCT
This sequence comes from Acidobacteriota bacterium, assembly GCA_021800195.1. Classification (GTDB taxonomy): domain Bacteria; phylum Acidobacteriota; class Terriglobia; order Terriglobales; family Acidobacteriaceae; genus Granulicella. Next base: position 1,905 of record JAJYZE010000372.1, on the reverse strand, counting down.
CGATGGAGGAGAGCAGCGTGCGCCGCAATGCATTGCCAATGGTCGTGCCGAAGCCGCGCTCAAACGGCTGCGCAGAAAACTTTCCGTAGGTGTTGGTCAGGGTCTCTTGATCGACGGCGAGACGCTTGGGTTTCTGAAAACCTCTCCAAAGCATGGTGAATCCTTTCCTTCGTCGCCGCGCGAAGCATTCTGCCCGGCTGACGGTTTTCCTTGGTTTAAGTGAGTTTCAGTGCTTGATCAGTTCGGCCCGTTGGCTAGCGGCAAGAGTGTTTCGCGAACCCGAGCAGGTTTGCCATACTCTGGCGACCGGACTCAGGCCCGCAGCCGGGGATCGAACCACTTCTCAGAGACATCAATGGGTTACTTGCTGTAGAGTTCGACGATGAGCTGCTCATTCACCGGCAGATTCACATCCTCGCGCTTGGGCGTAGAAAGAATGCGCCCGGACAGGCCGTCTGCCGCCACTTCGATCCAGTTCACACGGCTCTGGCCGGCGACGAAGCTCCGGGCCGCCTCCAGCAGCGCCAGTTTCTGCGAACCCTCACGGATCGCGATCTGATCTCCCACCTTGCACTGGAAGCTGGGAATGTTCACTTTGCGTCCGTTCACCTGGACGTGGCCGTGGCGTACCACCTGACGGGCCTGACGCCGGCTCATCGCAAAGCCCAGCCGGTAGCAGACATTGTCCAGCCGCGTCTCCAGTTGCTGGAGCAGCAGTTCGCCCGTGACGCCGGTGCGGTTGGCCGCCTTCTCGTAATAGGCCCGGAACTGTGTCTCCAGGGTGAAGTAGATGCGCTTGGCCTTCTGTTTTTCGCGCAGTTGCAAGCCGTAGCCGATGAGCTTCTTGGCCTTCTTGCTCTGGCCGTGCTGGCCAGGAGGAAAGTTACGCTTCTCCACCGGACACTTGTCCGTAAAGCACTTTGCACCCTTCAAAAAAAGCTTTGTGCCGTCGCGCCGGCAAAGGCGGCAAACGGCTCCTGTATAACGTGCCATTTTTTCACTCCCTACTTTAGGTTGTCGATCGCTTTACGCGCTGGCAGCGCTTCTTCACGATCCGGAATCATGAAACATCGAAGACCAGGCGGGCGAACTCATCTCACGCTGCAAGTCCAGGGTGTGGATCCTTGAATCCACCCGCCTCTATCTCGATCCATGCATAAAACTCTGCTTGGCTACGAACCGGCTACGAACACTCTGCGCCACCAAGTCAAAGCGCGGCGCACTCTGCGCTACACCCTCCGTCGCTTGGGGGGGCGGCATCCGTTATGGGGCATCGGCGTCACGTCGCGGATGGAGCGAACCTCGATCCCGGCGGCGGCTAAGGCGCGGATCGCAGACTCCCGTCCCGAACCCGGTCCCGCCACACGCACATCCACGGATCGCAAACCGTGGTCCCGCGCTGCTGTCGCCGCTCCCACCGCTGCCTGCTGCGCGGCAAACGGCGTCCCCTTGCGGGATCCCCGGAAACCCAGCGAACCGGAACTCTTCCAGCTCAGCGTATTGCCCTGCTGGTCGGTGATTGTGACGATGGTGTTATTGAAGCTGGCTTGAATATAGACCAGTCCAAACGGAACGTTCTTCCGCTCACGCCGTTTGAATTTCTTGTTCTTTCCGACCTTCGCGCCGGCGCTCTTATTCTGGGATTTGGCCATGGGTTACTTGGTCGCTTTCTTCTTACCGGCAACAGTACCCTTGCGGGGCCCCTTGCGGGTACGAGCGTTGGTGTGAGTACGCTGACCGCGTACCGGCAGGCTGCGCCGGTGGCGCAGGCCACGGTAGGACTGAATCTCGATCAGGCGCTTGATGTTGAGCGAAACCTCTTTGCGGAGATCGCCCTCGATGCCGCCTTCCGCTTCAATGACCTGGCGAATCCTGTTGAGCTGGTCCTCATCCAGGCTGGCCATC
>JAJYZE010000371.1 GCA_021800195.1 Acidobacteriota bacterium | reverse complement strand
TCCAGTACACCCTCCTCTTCACCTGCTTCGAGCAGAGCATCCATGGCCTCGCCGGGGTTCTCCGCGTGTTCCATCTCTGCTTCCGCCAGGCCGGCGATGGAGAGCAGCAGACCGATGACCAGGGTCAAAGGCATGACCAGATAGAAAAGCACACGAATCAGCCAGGCAATTCTAGAGGTCCACTCACCGGCAGTCTTGGTGAAGAAGATCTGCGGCAGCAGGCGGTCAAAGACCAGCAGCGCGAGGAGCAGCTCAAAGACCGTTCTCGCAATCTCTACCGGGCTTTTTCCGATTTTGCCATGAAGATGGATTGCCAGCAGAAACACCAGGGCGCCTAAGGCAAGCTGGCGCAGAACGGAGGCTGCCATCGCCGAGGACTGGCGGCTGAGATTCAGTCGGGGCTCGACGCCGCGCTCCCAGGCATCGATGTTCTCGGTATACTCCCGGGCGAGAAACTTGCCCATCTCAAAGTAAATCCGGTCAACATAGGCCGCCAGCGCCAGAAGGCTCAGCAGCAGAAACACCAGCAGATCATACCCCGTGATCATGGGCGCACCTTGGAGGGCTTTGACTTTGTCTTGGCCGTTGCCCGGCTGGACCTGGCGATCAAACCATCCGGCAGGCGCAGCCTGGCGCGCAGATGGCTTTCGCGCAAGGCCATCGTGCCGCCGTCAGTCTCATGATCCATCCCCAAAAGATGAAGCACTCCATGCAGCAGCAGGACCCGCACCTCGTCTCGCAGCGTGTGCCCGTGTTCCCGGGCCTGCCGCTGCGCTGTCTCCAGCGAGATCGCCAGATCCCCGGCGTATTCTCCGGCAGTCTCGGCCAGGCAGGGAAAGCTAAGTACATCGGTGGCCTTGTCTTTCCCCCGGAACTCCCGATTGAGGCGCCGCAGGGTGCGGTCTCCGGCCAGCAGAACATCCACCTCACCCTGCAACCCGGCTGCCTTTTGCGCTACCCGCAGGTAGCGGCTCAATCCGGCCCGGGATAATCCCAGTGTCTTCCATGCCGCGGAGCCTACTACAACCGCTGGCTTGCCATCCTTGGCGGCCGACACTCGGCGAGGTTCCAGGGTGATCATGCTTGCTCCGATGCTATCGCATTCAAAGAAGCGCCGGAAGTTCATCGCGCCGGGTGTTCATCGCGCATCGGTGAAGTCGGCTTCAGACCTGGTGTTTAGCCTGCGCGAGGATCATCTGGCGCAAGGATCATCTGGGCCAGGTTCGCACCTTGCCAAAGTACATCGAGAGCTGCACCGACATTGCCAGGGCGCCGACGCCCTCCGTCATCCACCCCCAAGGATTCACCGGAGAGAAGCGATGCAGCAGCAGCGCTCCCGCCGTCAGGTTGCCGAATCCCCACAGCGCATTGATCAGGGGCGAAGAGTCACCTTTGCCCGGCGGTTTGGCGAAGGGGGATGGAAAAGGAACGCCGCTGAGTCCTTGCACAAAGTGCGGCACACCGTTGACCAACAACGTACCGCTCAGAAAGTCCAGCAGATAGAAGTGCCATGGCATGACCTGTGAACTCCACACATCGGGGAAGCATTATTGCGGGTGCAGCACTCGCTTGGGCTGCTCTTCTACCTCGATGGTCAGCGGAACTCCATCCACGGCCAAGGGCAGTTGTTCGGCTCGATCATAAGTGTCATAAGCCCGTACGATGCGCTGCACCAGATGGTGCCGCACCACATCCACATCCTCGAAATGGCAGAAGCGGATACCCTCCACTCCATCCAGGACGCGCAAGGCTTCCAACAGCCCGCTGCGCTTTGGGTTGGGCAGATCGCATTGAGAGAGATCGCCTGTGATCACCGCTTTGGACTGGTTCCCCATGCGAGTCAGGAACATCTTCATCTGTTCGCTGGTCGTATTCTGTGCCTCATCCATGATGATGAAAGCGTCATGAAGGGTGCGTCCCCGCATGAACGCAAGCGGCGCAATCTCGATCACGTTGCTCTCCAGCATCTTGTCCACTTTGCCCGGGTCCAGCAGGTCGTAGAGAGCGTCGTAGAGCGGCCGCAGATAGGGGTCCACCTTTTCCTGTAGGCTCCCAGGCAGAAAGCCCAGCCGCTCACCGGCCTCCACCGCCGGCCGTACCAGGATGATCCGCGAAACCTTCTTGGTTAGCAGTGCGCTGACCGCCATGGCCACGGCCAGGTAGGTTTTGCCTGTTCCGGCTGGACCCAATCCGAAGACCATGTCGTGAGACTCAATGAATTCCACATATTTTCGCTGGTTTGGGCTGCGCGGCTGCACGGCGCGCTTGGCTCCAATCGCGCGCTGCTTGCCGGTCTCCACCAGCCCCCGCAGGGTCACAGTCGGATCAGCCACCACCATCTTCAGCAAGGCGTTCAGTTCGCCATTATGCAGATGCACGCCCAGTTTACGAAGCTGTTCAAAGTCAAGGAAGATTCCCTCGACTCGGGCTACCGCTGCAGCCTCCCCCATCAGATGGATGCTCTCCGATCGAAGATCAATCTGTACGCCCAGACCGTCTTCCATCAGGCGAAGGTTCTCGTCGCGCGTGCCATACAGCGGCTCAATTCCAGGGGTGAGATTCAGGGATTTTTTGACCAAGTAGTAGCCTGACCTCCGTCAGGAGATTGCAAGGAGAGAGCTTGCGCTCTCGCGGTTCTGACTGCAAGGGAAATAGCATCGACTCTATATCGCATTGTGCGACTTCGCCCGATGGCGCACTGACGATCTCAGCGGCCAGGACATCCCTCGCCCACTGTAGAACGACCGGATTGGCTAGCTTTGCCAATAGAGTATCGATCTTGCCCCAGAGAGTACCCCTGAGCAGCTTCACGCGTCAAGGTGCATCTGCATAAATCGGAACCATAGGGCGCACTCGGTTGCATCCCTCCGGCGGCCGGGGCGCAGCGGCGAGGCCGTCCGTTGGATTGGCGCTGCCGCCAGGAATTCCCGAGACCTTTGGCTAGATTTTTCTTTTGCCCTA